>JAGYMV010000053.1 GCA_018400355.1 Wenzhouxiangella sp. | reverse complement strand
CAAGACATGACAACCGACACCACCCCCTACGAATCCAATTTGGGCTGGACCGTGGTCATGAATGCCGATGAGCGCCCCTTCATTGGCGCCGGCGCCCTTGAGATCCAAAAAGAAGCGGGTCCAGCCATGCAATTGGTGGGTCTGGTGCTTGAGAAAGGCGCCATCCCAAGGACGGGCAGTGAGGTCGAGACGGCTTTAGGGCAGGGTGTGATCACCAGTGGTTCGTTCGGGCCGACCATCGATCGTCCGATCGCCTTTGCACGGATCCCAGCGGGGGTGCATTCAGAAGTGGATGTGGTGGTTAGGGGCCGATCGTTAAAGGCTCAGGTGGTGAAGCCACCTTTTGTTCGAAACGGACAAATTAAGATCGCCCTCTAAAGCCTGTGTGAATCAGGTGTCGCGCGGTTCGAATCGGTTGGCTGCGCGGTTTTTTTGCACTGCATCGGGGTGCCAAATCTTTCCGTTCATGGCAATCCACACGCCGGGTGACAAAACCTGCACAGCACCCACGGCACACCCAATATTAAACACCGCATCAGAATCAATGAAACGGGCCGGGTTCAGTGCACCGGTCATCACCATCACCCGATCATCCAGATCAGCCAATACCTGAGCAGTGGCGACCATGGAATCGGTGCCATGGGTGATGAGTATGTGTCGGGCATCCGAGGCCAGAATGGCTTGATGAATGTGCTGTCGGTCTGCGTCTTCCATATGCAGTGAGTCTTTCCGCATCAGCGCCTGAATCTCCCATTCGAATGCCACATTCATGGCGCGCAAGATGCGGCCGATCTCGGGCTCACCAATTTGATAGTCCGATTGATCGTCATAATAGATCTTGTCGATCGTGCCACCAGTGGTCAATATGAGCAGTTTTTCCACAACCTGAATCCTAATTTTTGGCGCTTGGGCATCATTCCCTCGGCCGGCGGTCAGCGCGGCCTGAATGAATCCAACGAGGTAGAGTAGTATAACGGCATGAGCGCAACCATCCGAGCAATCCCTACGACGATCATCACCGCCATGATCCGGCCAATGATCGCTGTTTGTCTGGTGGCCACGGGCTCTTTGGCGCTTGCACAAAGCCCCTCTTTGCAAGATGTGACAGCGCTCCATTGGTTGCCAGAAACGGCCGCATCGGCCCGCGCCCATTCTGTGGCTGCGGCGATTGTTTTGAGCCATTCTGCGACCGACCCCCAATCATTTGGTGATCGCTGGCAAGTCGAACGCGCCCGTTTGGATGGGGTCATCACCCAACCCCAGCTGGGCAGTCATGCATCAGATGGCCGCTGGGGATATTGGGTCTCACTCACACAGGCCAGTGACGGCTCTGAGATATTTGATCAACCCTCGCCTGGTCGAATGAGCTGGACCGATGTCTCGGGTGACATCGCATTGAATTGGCCGCTTTGGCAGGCGGTGGTGGCCAGACAGGTGCCACTGATCTGGGGCCAAAGAGACGATCTTGACCCTTACTTTGGCGCCTTGTTGGAGGCTTTTACTCAAGCCAGTGAAGCCGATCGGGCCCATGCTCGCGCGCAGGCAAGGCGTGTTGAGCGCATGCACAATGCACGCAGCGAGACCACTCGCCAAACCATTGAAGGCTCGTTGTTGTTGGCCGAAGCCCAATTTCAGTGGGACCGTGGCGAGCACTTGAACAGTGCGTGGTTGGTGCTGGAGGGCTTAATGTGGGTGGCCGATCGTTCGGACCAACAAAACGCCAGATTCTATGCAGCTTGGTTGGCTTCCTTGCCCGAATCAGCCATTCGAGCGCTTAGAAGTACAGACATCAATTTCCCAGTCATCATGGCATTGCTCATCGACAGCGCGAACCACTTAAGTGCCAGTCCACCCGAGAGAAACGCCGCTCAACAAAAGCTGGCTTCTGCTTATGCGCGACTCGCTTTGTTTGTGTCCAACCCAGCCAGTTATCTAGATCAGCCCGTTCGTGATCAAATGCGAGGCCTGCAAGCCGATTGCGGCCCGGGTGTGGATCTGACCCAACAGGCGCTGCTCGATTGTCTGGCCCGAATCAGCGAGACATTGATGAATGATTTGGCCAGCGAAGAGTTGGTTGGGGCGACTGGCCCGTTATCCATGGAGTTTTTGGCTCGCGAGTTGGACTTGGTCAGTTGGCAACGGGCGCGTTATCTCGACAGTTATATCAATTGGTCGCTTGGTGGGCAGTGCCCAGCACCGACTTGGGTGAATGCCTTGGAGTGGAATTTGGGGAGTCACTGGTTGCTCGACTTGGCCAATAGGGATGTGGTCGATTCAGCTGTGGCCCAAAAGGCTCTTTGGCCACCTTTGTTGGCGCAGGCCAGCGATCTATCCCAGGCCAATCGCCAATGGCTTGATTGCGTCACCGGCATGGGGGGTGAGCGTCAAGACCTAATCTCGCGATTATTGGCGATTCAGGTGGACGAACTGGACCGACTCGAAGGCCATATTGAACAAGCCAGCGAACGCTTTTATTCTGATGTGACACGCCCTGGCGCCGATATCAATTTGGATCAGCCGGTCTCGACCCCAACCACTTATCGCAATCAAGCGCTGAGGGTTGGTCCCTGTGATGCGTCACGGGCCTGTGGTTCGCGTGTTGAACTCCCGGCCGATGAGGCTTTGTTGGCTTTGGTTCCAGATGGCTATTGGTTGGCAGAGCAGTTGCGGTTGGGCGAGGTGAGCTTTTGTTATGACGAGGTGCGATGGGTTGATCGAATGCAAGCACCTGCTCGTCATAATGACTCGGGTGTGGCCAATTACACTGGGCGCTTGAGTTTTGATTTTAAGGCCCATTTTCAGCCTGTTGAAAGTGAGCAAGCATTGATTCTGTCTCGGCGGTTGGTGTCTGGGGAGAGAAAAGATTATTTCTTCGGACCAGCCGATGCGGAGAACTTAGCCATTGATTGTCCACATGGAATGGAAGGCCAGCCAATCCGCAGTGAATTGAGCACCAATGCCTCGGATTTGGTGCCTGATCGGCTGACCTATTTCACCAGTGTCCCCACCGCCGCCTCGGCATACCTATTGAGTCAGTGGCCAAAGTGGCGAGCGCGTTTGGCGGATGTTTCGACTGATGAAGATCCCTTAACCGAGCTTGAAGTGACACACACACCCGATGATGCGGTGATATTGATTGAGGCAGAACGTGCCCGACTGGCGCTGATTGATCGCAGAGAGCGCGCGTTGGCGACACGGCTGGCCAACTTAGAGGCGGCTGCAGACGATGCTTTGGCGCAGTCTATGGAAGAGGTGTCGATCATCAGTCGTTTGCTTCGGCGGGTGATGGAGCTGCATTACAGCCCCATCATTCGCCAAGACGATGGCATTCGGGCTGGGCTGGCGGGTGATTCGGGGTTACTGACCCGGGAAGACATTCGCATCAGCCGAGATCGTGGCGTTCCCATGGCCAAGATTGCTGCTGTGGGAAAAGAACGCGTTCGGGCGTTCGAAGGGCATTGGTTGCAGTGGCCGGTTGCCGTTCGCGAGCAAGGCTTATGGATGCCTGAGTTCCATTGGCCGGAGGCTCTTATGACTGCTGAGGTGGCTGCTGAGGCGGCGGCTGTTGCTGAGCCTTCTGGGCCGCCTTCTGCGCGCGACGAACGCTGAGCAGGGCCACGAAATAAACAGTGATCAGGGCAATTTGAGCCAGCGCCATCGGGCGCACCTCGGGGACGGCGTAGGCTTCTGACACCGCGTATGAAAAATAAAACAATAGGAAAAAACCTGCCACCACCATGGTGCGCATGTTGAGCTTCCAGACACCAATGGCCACGGTGAGCAACGGGATCAACATGATGGCGAGCACCATCGCTTTTGGCCAAAAGGTTGGTGGATATAGCCAACCAAACCACGCCACTTGAAGCGCGATCAGTGCGAAAAATGACCACTTAGACCACTGAATGGTGATCATGAATTGAGCTCAACGGCCAACTGAGCAATGCGCTGGCCCAGAGCGCGACACAGTTCGATCTCGTCTGCATCCAAGGGCCGGTCGCCATCGGGTCCCGCCAAATGGCTTGGCCCATAGGGCGTCCCGCCACTTTGGGTCTTGTGCAGTGCGGGCAATGAATAGGGCAGGCCGGCAATGACCATGCCGTGGTGTAGTAAGGGGACCATCATGGTCAGCAGGGTGGCTTCTTGGCCCCCATGCAAGGTGGCTGTTGAGGTAAAGACACCGGCTGGCTTGCCTTGTAAGGCGCCCGATGCCCACTGGCCACCAGTTCCGTCCAAGAAATACTTCATGGCTGAGGCCATATTGCCGAATCGAGTTGGACTCCCAAGGATGAGCCCACTACAATCGTTTAGGTCGGATGGTTGTACCAATCCAGGCCCTGTATCCGATGGCTCTCGATGTTCTGGGTCAATGGCTGAAGTCACTGGTGGCACAGATCGGACCACCGCAGCGGCTTGGTCAACCTGTTCCACGCCCCGTGCGATTTCTCGGGCCATGGCATAGGTATTGCCGTGCACTGAGTGACACACGATGAGGATTTTTTTGAGTGTTGACTGATTCATGGTCTCCAATTATAGGTGGAGTGATGTGAAACCATTGATGTTTGAACCACACTGGCTAAAGGCTTTCGGACAGCACTTGTGGCGACATTTCCTGGAAGATCGGTGCTTTGAGGCCGCGGGGTCTTTGAGTTACAAAACGCTGATCGCCATCGTGCCCTTGCTGGCTGTAGTGATTGGTATCGTGTCCTCGTTTGGTGTGTTTGCCGATTGGATTGGTCAAGTTGAATCGTACATCTTTACCCATTTTGTGCCCGCCAAGGGCGATGAAGTTCAAGCGTATATCAATGAGTTCATTGGCCGGACAGCGGGGCTGACCGCATCGGGATCTGTCTTTTTGATCGTGATCTCAGTGCTGCTGATGGGCACGATTGAGCGCACCTTCAACCGCATTTGGCGTGTGCGCCATCAGCGCTCTTGGCTCAATCGCGTGGTGATGTACTGGGCTGTTTTAACCTTGGGGCCGATGCTGGTGGGTGCCAGTCTGGTGTTGAGTTCTTATCTGGCCTTCGTCTCAGGGTTTGCGCCTGAGGCTCTGCAGCATGCTGTGGGCGCTCTTTGGGTCACCCTTGCGCCTTTTATGATCGCATGGGCGGGGTTTGCATTGGTGTTTGTTCTGGTCCCGCACCGGCGAGTGTTGGTGCGTCATGCGTTGATTGGTGCCTTTTTGTCGGCTGTTTTATTTGAGTTAGCCAAAGGGTTGTTTGTTTTCTATCTTGGCTATTCAACGACCTATCAACATTTGTATGGTGCGTTGGCCACAGTGCCCATCTTTTTGCTGTGGATCTATATTCTTTGGGTGGTTGTTTTGTTGGGTGCGAGTCTGAGTGCTGCGCTCACAACATTTCATGTGGGCGGACTTGAGTGGTCTTGGTCAAAACGTTTCGAGTTCCCTTTGTTGCTGCGCATTTTGCACCATCTCTGGGCGGCCCAATTAAAAGACAACGCATTGAGCGTGGAAGCGCTCAACTTAAAAGAGCCTGGGGCAACGCATCACCAGATTCAGGGCTTGGTGGCCTTGCTATACGGCCAAGGCATTGTCCGCTTTGACGCAGATGACCGGCTGATATTGGCTGCTGATTTAGATGAGTGGAGTGTGCGCTCTCTGTATCACTTAGGTGAATTTGTTTTACCGCTCGATGAGATCGAGCAACTGCCCAAGTCCGATGGTTTGAATGAGCGTATCATTGAGTTTTTCAAAGAACTGGACTCCCATTTGCCCACCATGGCTCGGTCAATCAAATCACTGGTGGCAGAGCCCCCTAAGGACAACAAATGAAACATCTTGTTATTTTTCTGATTGGCTTTTCTTTGCTCGGCATGGCGTGGTCTGAAACAA
>JAGYMV010000052.1 GCA_018400355.1 Wenzhouxiangella sp. | reverse complement strand
TTGACTTGAAAATCCTCTTCAATAACGGCCCAAACCAGGACACTGGCTCTCTCCCGACCCCATCGCTTCAGGTCTTGATTGGCCAGCAATTGGTCAATGGCGAGCGCATCAAATTCCACGCGCTCTCTGAGTTGAGTGGTCAAAGCGCCCTGATCATCCACCACCGTCCGTTCAATGATCTGGCGAGATTGAATCAACTGAGCCAAATCAGCTGGCGATATAGACAAACGTGTTGACCCATTCGAAACACCGGTCAGACGAAACAACACCTCATCAAGGGCTCTTAACTGCGCATTTCGATCAATCCCTTGGACCTGTTCGACGGTGGCCTCGCCAACATACAACCCCCCAATCAATGCACCTGATGCCACAGAGGCCCCAACCAACGCCACTGTGCCCACGCACAAACGCCAGATGCGATCGGTTAATTTTTTGGTCAAGGTGGGTGCTTTCATGGCCCTGAAACGATACCATAAGGACGCTGGACTGGGTCGGTTCACCGAATCAAGTGATGGCCCAACACATGCATCCATAACCCAAACTGAAGTGACCGGTGACCATGTCGTCAAAATCTCCTCTAACTTATCGAGACGCAGGCGTCGATATTGATGCCGGCAACGCTTTGGTTGAAAAAATCAAACCCGCAGTCGCCAACACCATGCGTCCTGAAGTCATGGGTGGTCTGGGTGGCTTTGGCGGTTTGTTTCACTTAGGGCAAACGTACAAAGACCCCGTGTTGGTTTCTGGGACCGATGGTGTTGGCACCAAGCTCTTATTGGCAACCCAACACAACCGCCTAGATCACATTGGGACCGATTTGGTGGCCATGTGTGTCAATGACATCTTGGTTTGTGGTGCAGAGCCTTTGTTTTTTCTCGATTATTTTGCCTGCGGCAAACTTGAAGTCGATCAAGCCGCCCGCGTGGTCGAGGGCATTGCCGCCGGTTGCGGGCAAGCCGGTTGTGCCTTAATTGGCGGTGAAACCGCCGAGATGCCCGACATGTATCAACCCGGAGAGTTTGATTTGGCTGGGTTTGCAGTCGGTGCTGTTGAACGCGAGGCCATGATCACAGGGCAATCCATTCAAGCAGGGGATTGCTTGATTGGCATCGCCTCCAGTGGGCCGCATTCCAATGGCTATTCGTTGATTCGGCGGGTGCTGGAGAGAGACCCCAATGCCATCCATGAGACCTTTGATGGCACGCCGCTCATCGATGCCTTACTGGCGCCCACCCAAATTTATGTCAAAGCCATCTTGGGCTTACTCAAAGACTCAGACTTGACCGTTCGGGGCATGTCTCACATCACCGGCGGGGGGTTGACTGAAAACATCACCCGCATCATCCCAGAGCCTCTCGGCATTGAGGTGGATACCGCTGCTTGGCCCATGCCCTCTGTGTTTGGGTGGTTGATGGACATGGGTCAAATCAGTGAAGCTGAAATGCGGCGGACATTTAATCTGGGGATTGGCTTTGTCCTGATCTGCCCTCAGAGCTCGGCCGATGGCATCCTCCAGTACATCAACAAAGAAGCCGGCTTGTCTGCTTGGTCCATTGGTGAAGTTAGACACACCGATGCCAGCGGTCATCGAGTCACTTATTCGAATGGCTAGATTCAATGACCAGTGACCATTCAGCCCGTGTGGCCGTTTTGGTCTCAGGGCGAGGCAGCAACTTTGAAGCCCTGCATCACGCGCTTCAATCCACCCCTGACATTCCAGCCCACATTGTGGGGCTCATCAGCGACCAACCCCAGGCCTTAGCACTGGAAAAAGCCAGGCACCTCGGTGTGCCCGCTGAAATTATTGATGCCACAGCACACGAGTCAAAAGCAGCCTTTGAGCACGCGCTGATTGGTGCACTCAGCGCGTTGGCCCCGGACTGGATTGTCTTGGCTGGCTTCATGCGGGTCTTGACTGCTGATGCGATCGAGCCCTTCGCTGGGCGCATGATCAACATTCATCCGTCGCTCCTGCCCAAGCACCGGGGCCTGCACACGCACCAGAAGGTTCTGGCTGCTGGGGAGCGTCAACACGGCGCCAGCATCCATTTCGTCACCGCCGAGCTCGATGGTGGCCCAGTACTGAGCCAAGTCAGGATGGCGGTGGACCAAAGCGATGATGCAACCAGCTTGGCCCAACGCCTGCTGCCATTGGAGCACCATCTGATGAGAGCGACTGTGGCACTATTGGCCACTGATGATGTCAAATGCGCCAATGGAAAGATCACCATCAACGGTCATGAACTTTTACAGCCATTGCAGCTGGGTCATGGCCTGGATGATCGTGGCCAGTGGTTGGACCAGCCCAGCGGTCGCTGAAACACCCCCGCCCATCCCCGCCCATCAATCGACCTATGTGGTGTTCTATAACGGCAAAGCCGTTGGTGAAATTGACTTCGTCTTGGAAAAAGCCAATGAAACCGTTTGGCATGTTAAAACCGACACACGCGCCACCTCCTTCTTAGCGAAAACACTGGGCAGTGAAATCACGGAAGCCAGTCACTTCTACTGGCAACGCCAAAATGGTCGAGACCAAGTGATCCCGCTCACCTACCACCATGTCTCGAGAGAGCCTTTCCGCACCCGGTTTTGGCAACACCGCTATGACTGGGAAAAAGAAGTGACCCAAACACTGACCCACCAAGGCGAGCAAACCATTGCGATACGACCAGAGCTTGTCGACCCACTCACACTGAGGTTGCAATTGGCCAGCGACCTGGCCCACGATTTGGCCCACAACCCATCCATTGGGCTGACCAGTCGAGACGATCGAAACTATTGGGTACTGGACCGAGACGATGTAGAACAACAGCGCATTGAAGTCAGAGGCGATGACACGGTTGTGGTGCCCGCTGGGTGTTTTGATGGCAAGCACTTTTACCGTTTTAGGAAAGAAGGCTCTTCAAGAAATTATGATTTGTGGGTGGCTCAATCGATGGCTTGGTTGCCGATCAAGATGGTGCAAACCGATGGTTCTCGCCAAATCAGCATAGAGCTGGCATCGAGTGACTTACTGGAGGGCTCGGCCACCTGCGCCGAATAAGGCGTCAATTCACTGGCAAGCGACGGATCACCGCGCCCAATTGGCCCAGCTTTTCTTCAATATTTTCATACCCGCGGTCTATGTGATACACACGGTCCACGACGCTGGTGCCTTCAGCGACCAAACCAGCCAACACCAAACAAGCCGATGCCCGTAAGTCGGTGGCCATCATCGGTGCTGCCGTCAATCGATCACGGCCCCGAATGATGACGGTGTTGCCCTCGATTTGCATGTCCGCGCCCAGCCGTTGCAGCTCCAATATGTGCATGAACCGATTTTCAAACACGGTTTCGGTGACCACCCCCGTGCCTTCGGCCACCGCATTGAGCGCAGTGAATTGCGCTTGCATGTCGGTTGGAAAACCAGGGTATGGGGCTGTAGACACATTGACTGCCTTGGGCCGCTGCCCAGCCATATCAAGCTCAATCCAATCGGGGCCTTCGGTGATTTGAGCGCCCGCTTCTCTGAGCTTGTCGGTCACCGCATCGAGCGTATCAGGCCGCACATTGATCACCTTCACCCGACCACCTGTCATGGCAGCACCCACCAAAAAAGTGCCCGCCTCAATGCGATCGGGGATGACTCGGTGGTCATAACCAGACAAAGCCTCAACACCCTCCACCACAATGCGCGTGCTGCCATGACCAGAAATTTGAGCGCCCATCTTGATCAGACACTCGGCCAAATCCACCACCTCAGGCTCTTGAGCGGCGTTTTCAATAATGGTTTGACCCTCAGCCAGCGTTGCCGCCATTAAGATGTTTTCGGTGCCCGTGACAGTGATTCCCTCCATCACCACACGCGCGCCTTTCAAGCGCTTGGCTTTGGCATGGATGTAGCCACTGTCCACACTGATCTCAGCACCCATGGCCGCTAAGCCTTTGAGGTGCAAATTCACTGGTCGGGCGCCAATCGCACAACCGCCTGGTAAGGACACTTGGGCCTCACCGCTGCGCGCCAACAAAGGCCCCAGCACCAAAATTGAGGCGCGCATGGTTTTGACCAACTCATAAGGCGCGATCTGTGTACTGAGGTGGGAAGCATCCAGTCCCACCTCAAAGCCCTCACCCAACGAAATCTCGACGCCCATCTGGCCCAGCAACTCAATGGTGGTGGTGACGTCCTTTAAGTGCGGGACACCCGCCAGGCGACATGGCTTCTCCGTTAATAAGGAGGCCATCAAAATTGGGAGCACCGCATTTTTCGCGCCCGATATCTCGACCGTTCCTTGGAGCGTTTGACCGCCCTCGATTTCAATACGTGCCATGGCTAAGCGGCCTCTTGTGGGGTTTTTAAGTCAAGGCTGAGCGCATGAATCTCTCGACCGAGGGCCTCACCCACCACCGCTTGTAAGGCATGGTGGACCATGCGGTGCCGTTGGATGCGTGATTTTTTCTCAAATTCGTCGCTGATGACACGGGCGGTGAAGTGCACCTGATCATCAGAGACCACCGACACATCGGCGCCCGGAAATGCTTGTAGAATGATGTCTTGGATTTGCTGAGCATGCATACGCTGGTTCTTTAATGTCTTGTATGACCTTCTTTAAGAGGCCTAAAAATTGAGTGTAACCGATCCATTGACCACGCTGGCAACTGAGCCCCATCTTCTGCCACACCAGGCGCCAACCCGCTCGTGTTAAGCCAACTATTGATTGCCACTGCGCAACTGGCGGCAGGCTTTGTGCTGTTGATCTGGGCGGCCGATCGCTTGGTGGCTGGAAGTTCCGCGTTGGCCAGACAATTTGGCATTTCGCCCTTGGTCATTGGCATCACCTTGGTGGGGTTTGGCACATCGGCTCCAGAAATGGTGGTCTCTGCCATTGCCTCACTCAAGGGCAACCCCTCTTTGGCCATTGGCAATGCGCTGGGCTCTAACATTGCCAACATTGGTCTGATTCTTGGGGTCACGGCCATCATCTACCCACTGTCGATCCAGAGAAGCACGATGCAACGTGAGTTTCCAGCCTTGCTGGTCGTCATGGTGATCACCGCGTTGATGATGGCCAATTTCGCTTTCAGCAGGACAGAGGGCCTTGTGTTGCTCTCGTGCCTGGCGGCCTTAATCATCTTCATGATTTTCTATGGTCGCCGCCACCTCAATGAAGATCCCCAATTGGCGCATCTGGCTGCCGACATCCCTGTACAGATGAAAACCAGCACCGCCATCATCTGGACACTGGCCGGCGTTGTGGTGCTGCCCGTGGCTGCCCACATACTCGTCACAGGTGCGGTGTCTTTGGCGACCTTGGCGGGGGTCTCTGAGGCCATCATTGGGCTGACCGTGGTGGCTCTGGGTACCAGCCTCCCAGAATTGGCCGCAGCTGCAGCCAGCGCCTTGAAAAAAGAAGATGACTTGGCGATTGGCAATATTCTCGGGTCAAACATTTTCAATTTGTTGGGGGTGCTGGGCATATCGGCCATGATTGCACCATTGGCCATTGAACCCGATCTGGTCAAACGTGATCTGGTGGTGATGTTTGCCATCACAGCCCTTTTGGCCTTACTGGCTTGGCGTCGAGCGGGCATTGGCAAGATCACCCGCATCGGTGGCATCATCTTGCTGGTCTTTTTTCTCGCCTACCAAGGCATCATCATCCGCTCTGCACTGTTTGTGCATTAAGCGCTACACTTAAACAACCCTTGATGTAGAGCCACGTGATTATGGATCCAAAACAATCAGAGAAGGCATTGGACCGGGCCGATGTGTTGGCCAGCGCTCGGGCTGTTTTGGATACAGAAGCGCAATCGATTGCAGCACTCAGTGAGCGCCTCGACGACCATTTTTTTGATGCGGTGACTCAGATCTTGGCCTGTCAGGGGCACGTCATTGTCACTG
>JAGYMV010000051.1 GCA_018400355.1 Wenzhouxiangella sp. | reverse complement strand
CAGTAGTCAAAAGCCCCAAATGGCGCTGTTTATAAGATTTGAGACCTTTTATTTAAGATTTGAGACGCCAAGAGACAGATAACTTCCTATTCTGAGAAAGATTCGGGTGGGTTCGATCACCTGCGACTTCCCTTCAAGGAGCTGAGCGCTCGATGCTTCGAAGCCTGTTTGGCGCTGTACTCGGTTCTCTCATATTGGCCACCCACGTCTGGGGCAGTTCGGCGTGTGTCATTTTTGCCGATTCTTTTCAATCCAGCGCCCCATCCATCGCCTGCCCCACACCCGCTGGCTTGGCCTTTAAAGGGCCACTGGTTTCAGGTGGGATAGTCACCCTGACACCACTGGATGACAGCCTGACCCCAACGGGGTCATCAATCACCATCCCGATCACCAATGACGAGGGCGCTTTCTCAATCCCAACTGATTTGGTGAACAAGATCCTAGAAATCACAGCCACAGGCCGTTTTTTCAACGAAATCAGCGGGCAGGTGACGTCTGGGGCCCTCACGCTCAAAGCCATCACCCGCCCCGATGAGACGCTCACCACACACGTGAGTGTCTTGACGACTGTTGCAGTCCCAAGAATCAGGGCCTTGGTGGCAGACGGAAATACCGCCACCGCAGCCATCGGGCTTGCCAGTCAGCAGATATTTGGTCAACTGTTTGGGGCCAGCAGCGAAGAAAATGATCTGGCCAACATCGGACCAGGCTCACCGACATTCGATGCGCTGCTGGCGTTTGGCTCCATGCTTCTGAGCGATGACGACGGTCCCGCTGAACTCTCAGATGTGGGTCAAATCACCGAATTCTTTGCCAATGATCTGGCCGATGGGCAACTCTCAGGCGCCGATCAGTCAATAGACCTGAAGTCATTTTTGGTGACGCTGGCCAATTGGGTTGATGCAGATGCCGTACAAACGGGACTCTCCAATTACTATCAAGCACTCAACTCCTCGATTGCTGTGCCGAACATCACCGATCGCCTCAACCGAATCAGAGCCACGCACGGCATCGAAATCACCATCACCCAACAAGGCGAGGGATCCATCACACCCGCCGGCACGCAATGGCTGGGTGCCGGTGATGACCTAGATCTTGCACTGAGCCCCGGTGGGGGGCGATGGGTCGAAGAAATCACCGGCTCTTGCACGGGTCAATTGAGAAACAACCGCGCTCAGTTTATCGCCGAAAACATCACCGCACCTTGCACCATCGAGGTGGTATTTGGGAGTGGTGGCACGACAGTGAGCTTTGATAGCAATGGTGGCAGCCCAATCTCACCCATCCGCTTGATTCCAGGCACCAACATCGAGCCACCCACAGACCCCACGCGGGCCGGCCACACATTTATAAGTTGGCAACCGCCACTGCCAAGCACCATGCCCAACCAAGACCTGAGCCTCGCCGCTCAGTGGTCAGTTAACACCTATACCCTAAGCTTCGATAGTCAGGGCGGCAGCGCGGTTGCCCCCATCTCGGCCAGCACGGGAAGTGTGATCCAAGCACCCGCACCACCCAGCAAAGTGGGCCATGACTTTCTTGGGTGGGACCCGGCACTGCCAGAGACCATGCCCACGGCCGATCAGACCTTCACGGCTCAGTGGACACCGAAAAATTATTCCTTGAGTTTCGATACCGATGGTGGTCAAGCCATTGAGGCCCTGACCATCGCCTTTGGCGCATCACTCACCGGCCAGCTGCCCGCCGCTGAGAAAGTGGGGCACCGCTTTGTGCGTTGGGAAAACCTCCCGGATGGCGAGGTGATGCCCGCCCAAGACCTCACCCTCAAAGCGGTCTGGGCGGTAGAGTCCTATACCCTGACATTGGAAAATTATGATGGCGGTTTCATTGATTCTGTCTCCCAAGCCTTTGATACCGACATCACGGTGTCGCCTCAAATCACACGTGCTGGCTATACCTTGACCGGCTGGTCGCCTCCGATCCCTGCCATCATGCCCGCTCAAGATACAACCGTTGTCGCGCAATGGTCAGCCGACCCGGTGACCGTGAGTTTTGATACGGGCGGTGGCACGTCTTTGCCCGCCATCGAGACGGTGACCGATGCAACCCTTGCAGCGCCTGAAGACCCCCGACGCTCAGGCTATGTGTTTTTTGCTTGGGATCCTGCCATTGCCCCAACAGCGCCACCTTCTGATCAAACCTACACCGCTTTGTGGAATCCTGAGATCTATGACTTGAATCTCAACCTAGAAAACGGCACCCAAAGCCGCAGTTTGTCCTCGGGCACGTTTGCCTCACCCGTCTCTGCAGTGACACCACCCGAGCGTGAGGGCTTTGACTTCCAAGGTTATTTCACCCAGCCCAATGGCAAAGGCGAGCAGTGGTTCGACGCCTCTGGCACCCCAACCGATGTCAATGGCTCAGCCAGAGTGTGGAACAGACCGAATAATGTCTCCTTGTATGCCCATTGGCTCATCCAGACCAGCAACATTATTTTTTCCAACACAGCACACCCGGTCTCGTTTCCGCTCACAGGCATCACTGAAGATTTTGGCACCGAGCTGGTGAATATCCCCTCCCCCACTCAAGATGGGTTCGATTTTCTCGGCTGGTCACCCCCACTGCCGGCTACCATGCCCGCCACCGATTTGGTTGTTTCGCCCACATGGGCCAGAAAACAATACCAACTGACCCTCTTTTCGGAACGGCCCGCCTTAACAAAAAACGTGTATGACACCTTAACGGTGCCCTATGATGCCGCAGCGCCAAGCGTTGACCCACCCACACGGGTTGGACACACCTTCACAAGCTGGGCGCCTGAGATCCCAGACCCCATGTGGGCCAAAAACTCCAGCCACTTTGCCGAGTGGTCTGCCAACGACTACACCCTCACCTTTGACTTGGATGGTGGCAGCGACGGCCCTGCGCCTTTGACGGTGACCTTTGGCATCAACCCCATCTCCTTAGCCACTGACATACCCACCAAAGAAGCCTTTGATTTCGCTGGGTTTTGGACCGAAAAAAATGGACAAGGTGAGATGTATTTTGATCAAGGCGCAGACGCCATTCGCCCATGGGACATTCCCGCCAACACCACGCTCTATGCCCATTGGACACAAAACACCCAAGTGCTGGTCTTTAACTCCCAAGGTGGCAGCTGGATTGCCCCTCAATACTTGGTGGCCGGCGACAGCCCAAGCACCCCCACAGATCCAATTAAGCTCGGCCACACATTCACCGGTTGGTCGCCCGGCATTCCAAACCCCATGCCAGCCAACAATGTTCAAGTAGATGCCCAATGGACCGCCAATACCTACTTGGCCCGGTTGATCAGTGAGGGCGCCACATCGATTCCTCAAGTGACTGTGACTTTTGGTCAAACGGTCCCCAACATCACACCACCAACCCGTGAGGGTCACAACTTCTTGGGCTACTTTGAAGACCGCTTTGGAAACGCCACCCAGTTTTATGATGCCGATGGTGTGGGTTTGGTGGCGTGGCTGGCCGATGAAGACCGGTACCTGTATGCCGACTGGGAAAGAAACGATTACACGCTGAGTTTTGATTTGGGCTACACCCCAAGTGATGCAGCCATCACACCACCCTCAGACATCACCCAAGGGTTTGGCACCGTGATCACCCCACCCCTTGACCCGGTGAGAGAAGGTCACACATTCACCGGCTGGGATCCAGTGATTCCAGAGACTGTGCCTGCGAGCAATCAAACACACACCGCCCAATGGACGAAGAATAACTACACCATTGTCTTTGATGGCAAGGGTGGCTCGGCCGTGGCTGATTTGGTTGTTGGTTTTGGTGATGCGGTGACCGCGCCCACCAATCCAACACGAACGGGGTTTGATTTTGATGGCTGGGCGCCTGACCTACCCGCGACCATGCCGGATGGGGATCTCGCTGTGGTGGCAAAGTGGGTCGCCAAGTCCTATGCCGTGACCCTCGATGCACAAGGTGGCACCGCCACAGATGGCTCGGTCACCGCGACTTACGGCGACTTGGTGCCAGAAGCCGCCGCACCCAACAAATCGTTTGCGAGCTTTGCTGGTTATTGGACCGCACCCAATGGCGGGGGCGAGCAATATTACGATCCACGGATGGTGCCAACGCAAGCTTGGGACATTGATGCCGATACCACGCTCTATGCGCATTGGATTGAAGACACCCGCTACACGGTTAATCTGGTCGAAATCCCAGCACAAGGGGGCACAACCTCGGGGACGGGAACCTATCCAGAAGGCCAAACCGTCACTCTCAGCGCCACGCCCAGTGATGGCTATGTCTTTGTGGGCTTTTATGAGTCCGATTCAGTGGCCGCCAAGGTCAATCCTTACAATTTCCCAGCCAAGCGTGATCGCAATCTGGTGGCGCGCTTTACCCAACCACCCACCGCACCGGTGATCAGGGTCACACCGAGATGGCCTTCGGCCAACTTTGATTTGGTCTGTGAGATTCATCAAGCGTCGGTGGATCCAGATGGTGACCCCATCAGCTATGAATTTATCTGGACACGTCAGGCCGATGCCAACTCACCTGCCGAGGTCACCGAATTTAAAGAACAAACAGTGCCAGCTTCAGCCACCAGCAAAGATGAAATCTGGTCTTGTGAGGCCTATGCCCATGATGGTTGGGTGCTCTCTGAGGCCAGCAGCTGTGAAAACCTTGACCGCACACAATCAGGGGCCCCTTGGGCACCATCCCAAAACTGCGGACGACCCATCTCTGTCACCGATCATTGCTCTGGCGGAACTGAATGCCAAAACGGTGGCGCCTGCTCGGAAGACGCTGATCGGGGTACCTTTGTTTGCGACTGCAGCGAGGTGCCCGAGTGGAGCGGGGATCGTTGTGACACGGTCGATGCCTGTGCATTGGCAACTGCCGCGGGTGAAAACCCATGCGGTGAGTTTGGGGAATGCTACAACGATGGCGGAGGCTATCGGTGCACCTGCAAAGAAGAATATATTGCTTGTGCCTGTTGCAACGGCCTGTTCCTCGATGGCTTTACTTGCACGGCACAAGGTTTGGCTGATACCGGCGAAATGTGCGTATCCGAACAAACCATTAAAGATCAGTTTGGGCCCTTTAATTAAGATCTAAATCCCATCGCTGACCCATCCAAGCCTCGACAGTCCGTATGATGCTCTTCATGGATGGCAACGAACAAAATCTACTGACCCCCTTTGCCGGTCTCTTGCCTGAGGTGGTGTTAGCGGCTGTTGAGTCGTTGGGGTTTGTCACCGATGGCCGGCTCTTGCCACTCAATTCTTATGAAAACCGCGTGTGGCAAGTGGGCCTTGAACAAGATGCCCCGCTCATCGCCAAATTCTATCGCCCAGGACGCTGGTCTGATGAGGCCATATTAGAAGAGCATGCCTTCGCGCTTGAGTTGGTTGAACACGAACTCCCCATTGTCCCGCCCATGGTGGTGGCGGGCCTCAGTCTCCACCACCACCAAGGCCAACGCTTTGCGCTGTTCAAACGCTTTGGGGGGCACGCACCCGAACTGGCCGATGAGGAGACACTTAAAATCTTGGGCCGACTGATGGGCCGGATTCATGCCATCGGTGCGACCACTGATTTTGTCCATCGACCCACCCTAAACCCCAAAAACATGGGCTCAGACTCGGTGGCGTATCTATTGGAAAATGACTGGGTGCCCATGCATCTGGTCCAAGCGTTTGAATCGACAACGCGGGATTTGATGGCCGAGATCGATCAGCGTTGGCAAGCGGCCAACGCTCAGTCTTTAATCCGGCTCCATGGCGATTGCCACCCGGGCAACATTTTATGGCGCGATGGGGCAGCCCATTTTGTGGATCTGGACGATTGCCGCATGGGGCCGGCCATTCAAGATTTGTGGATGTGGCTGTCTGGCAGTCGCGAAGACCAAACCCAACAAGTCTCTTGGTTGATTGGTGCC
>JAGYMV010000050.1 GCA_018400355.1 Wenzhouxiangella sp. | reverse complement strand
AAGCTGGGGTTGGTTATTCAAAAACGCATCGATGGTGAGCTATTTTTCAGGGTGATCCTTTGCCTACTGATCTTGCTAGGTATCCGGCGTCGTCGGATTGAGTTATCCAGTGGCTTGAGTGAACAGGCCAAAGCGACAAGATATGCCGAAATTGAGCAGGCTGTTGCCGAGTTCAACGCGCAGTATGAGGTCTTGTTTCAAGAGCTCAGGGCGGTTCGAGACCGATCGCTTCGAGATGCCCTGATCGCGCGCACAGCCGATGGACGCACGGTCACGATTCCGTTGGCTCAAGTGGTGCGTGCCACCCGCGCCAACACCCTCGGACTGGGCCAGAAATTCGCAGAATATGGTTCCCGATTCTGGGAGTTCTTGAGCGAGTACCCCCGCGAGGCCAACACCGAGGGCGGAATCTTGCCGGCCATCTTTGGCACGGTGATGATGGTCATGATCATGTCCATCGTGGTCACACCTTTTGGTGTGTTGGCGGCGATCTACTTGCGGGAATATGCCCACCAAGGGCCCATCACTCGGATGATTCGAATTTCCGTCAACAACCTGGCCGGTGTGCCCTCGATCGTTTTTGGTGTATTTGGTCTGGGCTTTTTTGTGTACTTCTTGGGCGGCAATATTGATCAATGGTTCTATCCCGAGGCGCTGCCGGCACCCACATTTGGTTCGCCGGGTCTGATTTGGGCCTCTTTGACGCTGGCGCTTTTGACATTGCCGGTGGTCATTGTGTCGACCGAGGAAGGTTTGACCCGCATCCCCAAAGCCATGCGTGAGGGGTCACTTGCGCTGGGGGCGACCAAGTCTGAGACCCTCTGGAAAGTGATTGTGCCGGTGAGCACACCGGCCATGATGACTGGGCTGATTCTGGCGGTCGCTCGAGCGGCCGGTGAGGTCGCACCATTGATGCTCGTTGGGGTGGTGAAGCTGGCGCCCAATTTGCCGGTGGATGGTGAGTTCCCCTACATCCACTTGGAACGTCGCATCATGCATTTGGGTTTCCACATTTATGATGTGGGCTTTCAAAGCCCCAATGTCGAAGCCGGCCGCCCGCTGGTGTATGCAACAGCATTTGTGTTGGTGGCGTTGATTTTGTTGCTGAATTTAACCGCCATTGCCATTCGAAATCGACTTAGAGAGCGATATAAGAGTGACAGTGATTGATGATTAATGGAATAGAACTATGGTGACTGTGAATCAAAATGCCGGGCTCGATGCCAATCGACCGCGCCTGAACCTCAATCATGAGGCCATTGCGCTTGAGACCAATGATCTCAACCTCTACTACGGTCAGACGCATGCGTTGAAGAGCATCAGCATGCAGATCCCCTCGCAACGCGTCACCGCCTTCATCGGTCCCAGTGGGTGTGGGAAATCCACGCTGTTGAGGTGCTTCAATCGAATGAACGATTTGGTGGACTCTTGCCGGATTGAAGGCGAGGTCAAGATCGATGGCGATGACATTTACAAGCCATCCATTGACGTGCCTGAGCTGCGGCGAAAGGTGGGCATGGTTTTCCAAAAGCCCAATCCATTCCCGAAGTCGATCTATGACAATGTGGCCTATGGTCTGCGTTTGCAGGGCATTAGAAGCAAACGAACATTGGATGAAGTTGTTGAGCGTTCCTTAAAGCGCGCCGCTTTGTGGGATGAGGTGAAAGACCGTTTGGATGACAATGCCTTTGGGCTTTCCGGTGGTCAGCAGCAGCGTTTGGTCATTGCGCGCGCCATAGCCATTGAGCCTGAGGTGATTTTGCTCGATGAGCCATGCTCCGCGTTGGATCCCATCTCGACGGCCAAGGTTGAAGAATTGATCATCGATCTTAAGGAATCTTATACGATTGTGATTGTCACTCATAATATGCAGCAAGCCGCGCGGGTGTCAGACTTCACGGCCTACATGTACTTGGGCGAGCTGATAGAGTATGACGATACCGCGAAGCTTTTCACCAATCCCAGTGAGAAAGCCACGGAAGACTACATCACCGGCCGATACGGCTGATCAATAGGGCCAAGGCCTAGATTGGAAAAATTATGGAAGAACACTTTCACCAGCACATATCGCGCCAGTTCAATCAAGAGCTGGAGGATTTGCGTAAAGATGTGATGACTATGGGCGGGCTCGCTGAGCAGATGATCGCCGATGCCATCACCGCCTTAATTGAGGGCGAATCAGCGCGCGCTGAGCAGGTGATCGAGAACGATCATCAGGTCAATCAGATGGAAAAGCAGATTGATCAGCAATGCATTCAGATTCTGGCCAGGCGCCAACCGACGGCGAGTGATCTTCGTCTGGTCATGGCCATCATTAAAACCGTCAATGATTTAGAGCGGGTGGGCGATGAGGCAGAGCAAATCGCCAAAATGGCCATCCGTCTGGTCAGCAGAGACCGCCCTCGAGGCAATTACCGCGAGCTTGAGACCATGGGGGCGCATGTACGCGCCATGATTCGAGATGCGCTCAATGGTTTTGCACGACTCGAGCCTGAGGTGGCGATTGCCTTAAAACGCCAAGATCAGAAAGTCGATTCTGAATACGAGGCGATTTTGCGCCAATACTACAGCTATTTGGTTGAAGAGCCACGCAACACAAGCCGGATTCTTGATTCCATCTGGGTGGCGCGCTCATTGGAGCGAATTGGCGACCACGCCAAAAACATCGGTGAGTACATCGTCTACATGGTCGAGGGCAAAGACATTCGGCGCGCCTCGGCAGAAGAGATCGAGCAAAGTCTGGGCGAGAGCGACTAGCCGCTGAGAAGGCTTGCAAGCTCCTGATTATAGAGAGCTTTTCTATTTCTCATGTTTTGAGAACAGCCCTTGGTTAAATAACCCCATCAACCCACGATGGAGTTTTAACCATGTACAACGCACAAGCTCGACGCAACACCCCCATGCGCCACACCGCCACTCACACGACCCAAGCCATCAAGCGATGGATGGGGATGGTGATGAAAGAAACGCTGGCCTTGAGTTTGCTGTTGGTGGCACAGGTGGGCTTGCTGATGGCCGTTGGCGCCGTCCTGTAATCACGACGCTCACCAACGAGGCATCAGCCAAGCTGGCTAGGCGGCTTGTTCTGCTTGCGAATGGTCCTGAGAGCTTTGCTTTTTGGGGCCATGCAAGAGGGCATCTCGAGTGGCTGAGACGATTAAGTCCACCTCCGCACTCGTGGTGGCAAACACCGGTGTGAATCGAAGTGAGTTTTCACCGCCGTGGATGACATTGATGCCTTTCAAGCGCATGTATTCTTCGGTTGAGTGGGCCCCATAGGCTTTGTACTGATGGTGGTCGAGCTCAACAGAAAATAACAGGCCGGTGCCTTGGACGGCAGTGATGGGCCCATCGAGCTCATCTTTGAGTTGATTGAACTGATCAAGAAACTCTTGACCACGCGCTACGATGTTGGCTCTGAGCTCAGTTGTGATGCTTTGCAACACCGTGGTGCCCACATCGAGTGCTCGAGGGTTGGCGGTCATCGTGTTGCCGTAGATGCCTTTCCGATAGAGATCAGCCGCTCTTTGACTCATGGCCAGAACTGAGAGGGGGTATTGGCCCGCATTGAGCGCTTTGGAATAAGTCTCCATATCCGGTGGTGGCAATGTTTCAAAGCCCGGGTAGTCAACAATCGACAAGGTCCCAGTGGCTCGAAGACCCGCCTGAATCGAATCCACCAACAAGACGGTGCCGTGCGCCTCGGTGAGTTCTCGTGCCAATGCATAAAACTCTGGTGTGATGGCAGCCCCGGGATTGCCTTCGCCCATCACCGGTTCCATAAAGAAGGCCTCAATGAAGACCTGGTGTTTCTCTGCCTGAGCAAACACCTCTCGCAAATGCTCTAGGTTGTTGGGTTCAACGGTGAGCAAGCTGTCTTGGTCTCGATACGAGGCCAGATGCGCCATGTAAGTGGGTCGTGTGGAATCCGAGTATCGCGCAGGGCGGTCGGTTCGGCCATGGAAGCCGCCGGCCAGTGATAAGTTCTTGATGGTGTGGCCGGCTTTGGGTCCACCGGGGTCGGTTTGGTGTTTGGCATTGACATCGGCAATGCGGGCACCCACTGAGACCGATTCTGAACCGGAGTTCATGCACAAAAACTGCGCATAGGGACACCCAGAGGTTCGGGCGTGGCCAATTTCCCGACGCAGGGCTTCATTGAAGCGCAAATGCGAAAAGCTTGGGGTCATGATGTTGGCCATGACATGGGGTTGGGCCATGGACTGAATGATCTTGTCTGGGGCGTGCCCAAACCCGAGCATGCCATACCCGCCTGAGTCATGCAGAACCCGACCTTTGACGGTAATAATCCATGGCCCCTTGGCGGCCAATGCCACATAGGGTTTGACGGCGTCGTTGGCATAAAAATTGACATAGCCCGACTGCAAGGCCTGTTTGATCTGCTGCTCATCTTGGCCCACCAAATCAGGGTAAGCCGACGCCCAGCATTCAATCACGCCACAGGCCATTTCAATGGCCTGCTCGAGATTAGGGTCTTGTTCGGCAAACCGCTCAATCACTGAATCAGATAAGCCCTCAGTGAGCGCTTTGCCTGAGTGGTTGCGGAGTTTGGCCAGTTTGTCGAGTGCACGCGTCATATCGAAGTTCCAATGCGATTTGGTGTCATTTTATCAGGATTGTATGGGGTGGTTGGTCTCATCGGTGGCGTGTTGCGAGAGCGCCCACTCCACGTGTTCTCGGACCAGCGAGGAGGGGTGGTGGCGACGGCTCTCAAGGGCGTTCAAGACAGCGGGTGAGGTGGGCGCATTGCCCAGCGCCACGGCAATGTTTCGGAGCCATCGCTCGTGTCCGATGCGACGAATGGCACTGCCTTCGGTGCGCTCCAAAAATAGAGCTTCATCCCACAAAAACAGATCGACCAACTCGCCACTGTCTAGGTCTTTGCGTGGCTTGAAGTCATCGACTTGACTGAACTGTGCGTAGCGGTTCCACGGGCACACCATTTGGCAGTCATCGCAGCCGTATATTCGATTGCCCATGGGTTTTCGGAAAGGCTCGGGAATCGAGCCTTTGAGCTCGATGGTCAAATAAGAAATACAGCGTGTGGCATCGAGCTGATAGGGCGCGGTGATCGCACCGGTGGGGCAGGCATCGATGCACCGACGGCAGCTGCCACAGTGATCGGTGACGGGGGCGTCTGTGGGCAGGGAGAGGTCTGTGTAGATCTCGCCTAAAAAAAACCAAGACCCCGCTGTTCGATTCAAGAGATTGGTGTGCTTGCCAATCCAGCCCAAGCCCGCCTTTTCGGCCAGCGGTTTTTCTAAGACAGGGGCTGAGTCGGTAAACACCCGATAGCCAAATGGACCGATCCACTCCTCGATTTGGCTGGCGAGTGTTTGAAGACGCTTTCTCAATACCTTGTGGTAGTCCCGGCCCAAGGCATAACGTGAGATGCAGGCTCGCTCTGGCGTCTCCAGCAACGCCTCAACGGGGGTGGCTTCCGCTGGCAAGTAATCCATGCGAACAACGATCACAGAGCGGGTCTCTGGAACCAATTGCTCTGGGTGCGTGCGCTTAGTCCCGTGACTGGCCATCCAGTCCATCTCACCGTGCAGGCCGGCATCTAGCCAGGCTTGCAGTTTGGGTTCATAGGCGCTTAAATCGATGTCGCTGATGCCCACCTGATCAAACCCCAACGCCTCCCCCCAGCGCTTAATTTGCGACACCATGGCAACGCCATCGGGCAGGTCCGACCTATAATCAGAATCATGAGACATGACTTGGCATTATATCGGTCCGATCAAGTGCGTGCGCTTGACCGTGCAGCCATCACGGGATTGGGCATTGATGCCTATGACCTGATGCAACGCGCAGGCGAGCGCGTTTTTCGGTGCGTCCGTGCCCGTTGGCCTGAGGCACAATCGGTCACGGTGTGCTGTGGCGCAGG
>JAGYMV010000005.1 GCA_018400355.1 Wenzhouxiangella sp. | reverse complement strand
CCGAATGGGATGCTGAGATCATTCGCGACGCGGTGGCTCGAGAGTTCCAACGCGGTGGTCAGGTCTATTACCTCCACAATGAAGTCAAAACCATGGCGCGGGCGGCAGCAGAACTCGAGACCTTGTTTCCAAGTGCTCGAATTGGCATGGCACATGGACAGATGCCCGCCACAGAAATGGAGCAAACCATGCGCGCGTTTTACAATCGCCGCATCAATTTATTGGTTTGTAGCACCATCATTGAAAATGGGATTGATGTGCCCTCAGCCAATACCATCATCATCAATCGAGCAGACAAATTTGGGTTGGCGCAGTTACACCAGTTGCGTGGGCGCGTAGGTCGTTCGCATCACTTGGCTTTTGCACACCTCATCACCCCACCTTGGAAATCACTCACCCGCGATGCCAAGAAACGCCTTGAAGCGATTGCATCGATGGAAGACTTGGGTGCTGGGTTTAGTTTGGCGACACACGACTTAGAGATTCGTGGTGCGGGCGAATTGCTCGGCGAAGACCAATCGGGGCAAATCGAAGCAATTGGCTTTTCGCTGTATTCTGATCTTTTAAATCGCGCTGTTGAAGCATTAAAAAGCGGGCATGAACCGGATCTGGATGAGCCACTGGCCATGAGCAGTGACATCGATTTGCACACATCGGCCTTGATTCCCGATGACTACCTGCCAGACATTCACCAACGGCTGGTTCTTTACAAGCGCATTGCACAGGCCGACAATGAGCAAGGCTTGTATGACTTGGAAGTTGAAATGATTGATCGCTTTGGTCTGATGCCTGAACCACTCAAGCATTTGTTTACAGCGGCACGCTTGCGGCTGCTGGCCAGAGGCATGGGCATTCGACGCCTTGAGATTGGTCCCGCGGGTGGTCGAATTGAGTTCCTCGACAAACCCCAAATCAAGGTCGATGAGGTGATCAAAATGATCCAGCAAGAGTCACACACTTATGAGTTGCCTCAACCCAATCGCCTCCGCATCAAAGGCGAGTATGACGTCTATGAGGATCGTTTGTCATTGGCCAAAGACTTGCTCACCAGAATCGCATTACCCGAACCTATGGCGGTGGCCTCCTAGATGAGAAAGTCAGGCTTATTGGCGTGGTGCGCGACGCTGTTGACTTTAACAGCCGTGGCACAAGCCACCGATGACTGGCCAGATCCCGAATCGATCGTGGGGGTGTCTGTGCTGGTCTTCGAGCACGCTGCTGCGCCCGCAAAGACCCGCGCCCAAGAGGGCCTGACTCAATTTCCAGATGCCATTGGGTTACCGGACTTGGCTGAGTCGGAGGGGGCCTTTAACAACAGACCCAGAGACCGGCGCCAGCATCGGGCAGACGATCGACCACCCATGGTTTGGTCGATGCAAAATTGGCTTGGGTTTATTCATTCCGGCGTGCTGTCACAACTCCCCCAACCGTTGACCGGACCACCCTTGCCACCTCGGCCCCAACAGCCACTCCTCAACGCCCCGTTGCTGCTGCGCCAATCGGCCGTCCTCCCCTCGGAGCTGGAGGCCATGGTCTCGCGTCTCAGATCATCGGCTGCGCACGCACCATTGGCTGTGGCGCATTGGTATCAAGTACTCGAGGCCCAAAGCCAATCCCCGCAAATCGCCGGGGGGCATTCATCGCCAAGCCAATCTCAGCGCATCCCCTGGTTGTCTGTGGCCTGGTGGGCAGACACAACACAGAAGCCTGAGCAGACACAACGAGTCACTGGCTATGTAGAACTCACCCAAAGCCAGTTTTTACGGGCCAACATAGAGATTTGGTTGCACGAGGCAGTCGATCAACAGATCGGCCCTCTGCGCCGAAGCCACCTCTACCCCACGGGCTTTTGGGTAGCCCATCTCAAAGCGAATCGCTCGATTGAACCCAATCGCTGGGTGTACTTTGATTCTGAGACGCTGGGCGTTTTGATCAAGGTGAGCCCTCGATAGGCATTCGCATCAGCCCTCAGCCGGGCGGCCAAACCATCTGTCGTCCACCCAATAAGTGCAGATGGATGTGGTAAACCGATTGGCCGCCATTGGGGTTGCAGTTGAACACCAAACGGTAACCCGCCTCAGCCACCCCTTCTGTGCCGGCAATTTGTGTGGCGACATGAACCATGTGCCCCAACAAAGCCTCATCGCCTGGCTCCGTGGCATTGAGCGTCTCGATCTTGTTTTTGGGAATGATGAGAATGTGCACCGGTGCTTGCGGCTGTATGTCTCGAAACGCCAGCACCTGCTCATCTTCAAACACAATATCGGCTGGAATGCTGCGGTCAATAATTTTTAAAAAAAGATCATCGGACATGGCTTGTTCTCCAAAATGCGGACACTGAATTCATTCACCCTGAATGATTTGATCGAACAATCGCTGAGCCGTGAGTGATGGGTCTGGATAGGCTTCCTGGCTTTTGGCCGGCCAAGCCTGCGCACTCACTGGACTGTAAAATTCGCCAACAGCAATGGCTCGAGACCGAGGCGCTTTTGGACCCAGTTCTGATGCTAAGGCCTCCGCCAACCAAATTCGGCTGGCTTGAGACACACCATAAGCCCCCCAATGAGCGGGCTTTTCTAAACACACCGGATCGGTGATCCAGGTGATGGAGCTGTCAGAACTTGGCCGAATCAATCTGATCAACGCTTGCGTCAAAAAAAGTGGGGCATGGACACCGATGTGGGTGATCTGCATCCACTCATCGGCGGGTTGATGCATCAGTGGCCGAAGCGCTTTGAAGAAAGCAGCGGCATGCACCAAGTGGTCGATCTGCCCAAAGTTCTCCTCGACGAGATGACCCAGCGCCTCGAAATCGTCCAGGGTGGCACCCATCAAATCCATTGGGTAGAGCGCCGGTGGTGAAACACCCTCTGACTCTAAGGCATCGTGCAGGCCTTCTAGGCCTTTTTTGTCTTTGTCTATGGCCAAGCAATCATCACCGGCGGCCAATATGCACCGGATCAGCGCTTGGCCCAACACACCCGCCCCGCCCGTCACGACCCAAACTTTCGATCTCTTATGCATCCGCTCTGTGTTCCTTCAGCCCAAAATTCCATGCGTTCATTTTAACCCCCGTGCTGGGGTGTGGGTTTGGGCTATGATGTCATCCATGCCGCTGTATGAGTATCAATGCACAGATCAATCCGGCTGTGATACATGCCGATCTGGCTTGACGCGTCTTGAAAAAATCAACGACACCCCCCTCGCCCACTGCCCACATTGCCAGGCCCCCGTTCGTCGTGTGATCTCAGCCCCTCATGTCCAGCGCGGCCAAGCCCATCTGTTGTCCCCGAAGACCGTGCAACAAGCGGGCATGACGCAATATAAGAAAATTGGCAAAGGGGTCTACGAAAAAACCGCCGGTCGCGGACCACGCATCATCAGTGACACTTGATCACCGAGCGCACCAGCAAAGCCAAGCGCATCCGATTGGCTGGGGCCTTTAACGTCTGGCCTTGAGTTGACGTGCTCGACGCCAAGCCACCCAAACATTGCCCGCGTGAGAAGGCAATACCCGAATCTTTAGAACCCTCTCTGGGCGACTGGCCAACATGCCGGCCAAACGCCGGTCGAGCGCTTGAGTGACCAAGGGGTGAAAGGCCGATTCCAAGCGTTCCGCCATCAAGGCCTCACGCGCGCGCTCACTCCGTTCCAGCCCCACACTGACCAAAGTCCGAATAAAACCCACCCACGTTCTGCCACCCGTTTGGTCGATGACCTGTTGCCGATTGATTTGGTAGTCGGCCTGAATATCCAAAGGCACATACCATCTCCCTTGGTGCGCATCACCTGCAATGTCACGTATCCAGCGCATCCAGTATCCAGCCGCACCCAACTCGGTCGCGGCTTCCACTGCAGCCTCGTTTGTGTTCGGCTCGAGGGCCAGAAGCTCGATCTGCGTGGCGATACCGCCCAAGGTGCGGCACTGTCTCCACGCCTGCTCGGTGGTTTCAAAGCGTTGATTGCCGAGTGATGCCTCAACCGCATCACACAATGCCAACAGACCACCGAGGACTGGATCGGAGCGACCACCCGCAGCGCTCAACGCCTCCAGCGCGGGGTGTGCCCTGTTTTCAACAATGGCCTCACGCCACCAATTGAGCTTCGCCATGGCCAAAGTGGGCTCGTGGGACAGTTCTGAGATATGGGCGAGCTCCATGACAACGGCCCGCACAGCCAAGACCAAGGATTGCGTGTCGGCATCGACAAACAACACACTCGCCGCCAACGGATTTCCGGGAACCAACAGGCGCTCACGGCACCAGATGAAAGGATCGTTCGACACCTCAGCGCGCCCAACCTTGCAGCCATTCACCGACCTCAGCTGGGGTGTGACAAACAGGGCACTCAGCCAATATTTCCGACTCAATGCGCGCCACGCCATACCCCCAACCCACCACCATGCTCGCAACCCCCGCCCGCTGAGCCGCCACGACATCGCGTTGATCGTCGCCAATCAGCACCGCGTGCGCTGGTAATGCCCCAAGACGCTCGCACGCTCTCCAAACAGGATCAGGGGCGGGCTTGTTGCGCGCCAGACTGTCCCCGCCAATGACGGCCCCGAAGCAGTGAGAAAGCCCGGCTTGATCCAAAATCTTTTGTGCGAAGGCGTGTTTTTTATTGGTCACCACACCCAAGGCCCATCCATTTGACTGACAAAACGCCAACAGCGGACCCACACCCTCAAACAAGCGCGAGTCCTCAAAAATATGATGGTCGTAATGGGCCAGAAAATAAGCCAAATGTTGCTGCATTTCGGCTGGATCCAAGGGGCCAAGGGCGGCCTCTATTAAGCCCGCCGCCCCTTGGCTGACCAAACCCGACCAGTCTTCTCGTGCTGGGAGGGGTTGATTCACATGCGCGCACAAAGCCGCCAGTGCATTGATCAGATCGGGGGCCGTGTCAACCAACGTGCCGTCTAGATCAAACAAAACAGCCCATTGGGGGGTTCTGAGAGTCACAGCCTGGGGCTATTCAACGGGCTTGGTGGCGTGCAAGAAGTAATTGACCCGCGGCCGCCCACCAAACCGCACCGTTCTTGAAAATGGGTTGTAATGAAGCCCCACGATCGACTCCACCAACAGGCCCGCCTCTCGACAAGCCTCAGCCAATTCGCTGGGTCGAATGAGGCGTTCGTAACGGTGCGTGCCTTTTGGCAACAAACCCAAGACATACTCGGCACCGACAATGGCTGTGGCCCAAGCCAGCGGATGGCGGTTGATGGTGCTAAAAAACACCGCGCCACCTGGTTTGGTTAATTCGGCGCAGGCATGGACGACCGAGGCAGGCTTGGGGACGTGTTCCAACATCTCCAAACAACACACCACATCGAACGGGTCTGGCCCAGAGGCCGCCAAATCTTCTGCTGAGCTGTGCAGATAATCAATGCTCAAAGCGCTTGCTTGTGCATGCATCTTGGCCACATTGAGCGCCCGTTTGGCCAAATCAATGCCCGTGACCTGAGCGCCTTTTTGCACCAATGCCTCGGACAGCAAGCCCCCGCCACAGCCCACATCTAGAACACGGCGCCCATCCAAACCCACGCGTTCAGCGATGAACGCAACCCTTGGGCCATTGATGTCATGCAACGGTCGACATTCGCCCTCTGGGTCCCACCATTGCGCCGCCAACTGATCGAACTTATCGGTCTCTGCGGCATCGGCATTGATTGCTCCGGAAGTCATATTAAATACTTGACTTATCTTTTTGTTTTGAATGCATTTTTAACCCCCATTTGATGCTTTCTCTGACCACGGCCTCCTGATCTAAGGTGACGACATCGCCGTCACTCACGCACACTTTGCCCGCGACCCAAACATCGCTGACTTGCGAACGCGACACCACATACACCAGATGCGAAATCACATTGTGTACCGGGGTGGTGCCTGGGGCATCGAGATCAATCGCCACCAAATCGGCCTGTTTGCCCACCTCAATCGAGCCAATGTCGGCGTCTAGGCCCAAGGCCTTGGCGCCTTGAATGGTGGCCATCGACAAGGACCGGGCAGCGGGTGCGGCCACGGGATTGAGAGAAAACCCCTTGGCAATCAAACTGGCCAAGCGCATTTCAGCGAACATATCCAAACGGTTGTTGCTGGCAGCGCCATCGGTACCAATGGCAATGTTGGCCCCCGCTTGGTCCAGATCATCGACCCGACAAAAGCCACTGGCCAGTTTCATGTTGGCGGCTGGGCAATGCAGAATGTGCACGCCGGCCTCGGCTGTTTGCGCCACTTGATCGTCGCTGAGTTGGGTCATGTGGGCGGCAATCAAACGGTCATTGTAGAGCCCCAGATTGACCAAACGATCAATTGGATGGGATCCGTGCTCGGCCATGCTTTGATCGATCTCGCCGGCGGTTTCTAGCAAATGCAAGTGAAGCTTGAAATCCATACCCTCACTGAGATCCCCAAGGCGCACGAAGCTCTCATCGGTCACTGTATAAGGCGCGTGCGGCGCCCAGGCCCAGCCGATGCGCGCATTGGGCTCGGTCTCCTCAACCACCTTGAGCCCCCGATCAATGTAACCGGCTTCATCCTGAGCCCAAATGGTGGGAATGTTCATCACCGGCAGACCCAATGTGGCGCGCAGGCCAGATGTGTTCACCACCTCGGCTGTGATGTTTGGAAAGAAGTAGTTGTCGTTAAAGCAGGTCGTCCCGCCCGTGAGCATTTCCACAGCGGCCAATGAACTGCCCGCTCTGACAAAATCTTCGCCGGCAAAAGCCTGCTCGGTGGGCCAAATGTGTTTGGTCAGCCACTCCATCAGTGGCAAATCATCGGCCAAGCCTCGCATCAACACCATGGGGCTGTGCCCATGGGCATTCACCAAGCCCGGGATCAAGGCATGGTTGGGCAGTATCTTTGATGTTGCATTGGGGTAGCGGTCGGCGAGTTCGCTGGCATCGATGATATCGATGATGCGCTCACCTTGAAGCACAACGGCGGTGTTGAGCAGCACCTCGTTTTCGGGCACCACAGGCACCACCCATTTGGGTAACAAGGCCTGGATGGCTGGCTCAGCGATCATTTACTGACTCGAGAGACGTACTCAGCATTGCGGGTATCGACGCGGATCACCTCGCCTTCTTGCACAAACAAAGGCACGCGAACCACAGCGCCTGTTTCTAGGGTGGCTGGTTTGCCACCACTGCCTGAGGTATCGCCTTTGAGCCCTGGATCGGTCTCGACCACTTTCAGCTCGACAAAATTGGGTGGCAACACCGTGATGGGTGTGCCATTCCAAAGGGTCATCAAACACATGCCTTCTTCTTGGAACCACTTGTCTGCATCACCAATGATCTGGGCTTCTGCCGCCAGTTGCTCGAAACTGGCTGGGTCCATGAAGTGCCAAAACTCGCCATCGTTGTAGAGATACTGCACCTCTTTTTCAAAGACATCCGCCGCCTCAACGGTCTCATTGGACTTGAAGGTTTTCTCAATGGTTCGGCCGGTCTTTAGGTTCTTGACGCGAACCCGGTTGAAGGCTTGCCCCTTCCCAGGCTTGACGAATTCATTTTCGACAATGTTGTGTGGATCGCCATCGAGAATGATTTTGAGTCCAGCCTTAAATTCGTTTGTACTGTAAGTGGCCATATTTGCTCCTGAGCACCGTTACACTAGGCGAATGAATTCGTCCCAACTTAAACCGTCTAGTGTATCTCAAAGCCACTGGCGAGATCAGCTCCGGTCCGCCTATAGCGACCCTCAAGCGCTTTTGGATGCACTGGGCATCCGCGTGGACGAAGCAAAGCTGCTCAGTCACGCGCCGTTTCCCATGCGGGTGCCACAGGCTTTGGCGGCCCGCATTCAACCCGGTAACCCAAACGACCCCATTTTGAAACAGGTATTGCCGGTGGATCTAGAGCAAACCAGTCAGCCCGGTTATTTGGATGATCCGGTGGGTGACCAAGCCAGTCGACAAACCCGTGGGCTGTTGCACAAATACCGTGGCCGGGCTTTGCTGATCACCACAGGCGCTTGTGCGGTTCATTGCCGCTACTGCTTCAGGCAACATTTTCCCTATGCCCAAGAACACATGGGCGGTTCCTACAGCGAGCAGGCCATTGACTATATCGCCACCACACCCTCAATCAACGAAGTGATTTTGTCGGGCGGCGACCCATTGATGCTCTCGACTGAGCGGCTCACCCAACTGACCGACCGATTGGCCCAAGTCCCCCACATTGAGCGTTTGAGAATTCACACCCGCCTGCCCATTGTCTTGCCCGATCGTGTCACCGACCACCTCACCCAATGGCTGTCTTCTCTGCCATGGCCTGTGGTTGTGGTGGTTCATGCCAACCACGCACAAGAATTCGATGGGCCTGTGGACCAGGCGCTGGCCAAACTCAAACAGGCGGGGGCTTTGCTGTTGAACCAAGCGGTTCTTCTCAAAGGCATCAATGACGATGCAGACCAGCTGGTGGCGCTGATGGAGAGAGGGTTTTTATCTGGCGCCTTGCCCTATTACCTGCATCGTTTGGACAAAGTGACAGGCGCTGCCCGGTTCGAGGTGCCCGAGGAAAAAATGGCCGGGCTGATGCACGAACTGAGGGTGCGCTTGAGTGGGTATTTGGTGCCCAAGCTGGTGACTGAGATCGCCGGCCAACCCTATAAAGTCCCAGTGCTTTAACGCTCGTTAATCGGCTCACCCACCCTCATGCAAGGCGCGGATCCTCGATTCAATGGGTGGATGCGACATCAACAATGCCCGAAGCCCCGTGCCGACCCGTCCTCGGATGCCGAACGCTTCAACAGACTCAGGCAAATGGGCACGACCAGAGACGCGACCGAGTGTTTGTAGCGCGCCAATCATGTTGGCTCGGCCAGCCAAGCGAGCCCCGCCGGCATCCGCTCCATACTCACGCCAACGCGAAAAGGCCATCACGATCATACTGGCCAACACGCCCAGCACGATCTGTAGCGCAATCACGGAGATGAAATAACCGGGTCCATAGGCCCGATTGGATTTAAATACAACCCGGTCAATCACCTGCCCCAACACCCGAGACAACACCAACACAAAGGTATTGAGCACCCCTTGCAACAGCGTTAGGGTGATCATATCGCCATTGGCAACGTGGGCAATCTCATGGCCAATCACGGCCTCGACCTCATTGCGTGGCATGTGGTCTAACAAACCCGTGGACACAGCCACCAAAGCCTTGTTTCGGGAGGCGCCGGTGGCAAACGCATTCGGCTCGGGGCTTTCATAAATGGCGAAGTCTGGGACCCCAATCCCCACCTCTTTGGCTTGACGGCTCACCACATCCACGAGCCACTGCTCGGTTTGATTTTTCGGTGTCTTGATCACTTGGGCACCAGTCGAACGCAGCGCCATGGTCTTTGACAACGCCAGAGAGATCAAAGCACCCCCCATGCCAAATGCCAAGGCGATGATCCATATGGTGGCGTTCTCGACACTGATTCCTTGCTGAGCCAGCCACGGTTCAATCAGGGTTAGAACAACGTTTAAGACCAACAATATGGCCAAATTTGTCAGTAGAAATAAACCAATTCGTTGAAACACACCAAGCCTCCGGTGAATCAGGAACACCCATCCAATCAGAATCGTTAATATGGGGCGTATGACCACTGAAAACAAGTCATCTAGCGATTACCGTAGCGATTATCGCACCCGCTTTGCGCCCTCCCCCACAGGGCCTTTGCATTTTGGGTCGCTGGTGGCCGCTTTGGGCAGCCATCTGCGGGCGCACGCTCAAGGCGGCCTGTGGCTCATCCGGATTGAAGACATTGACCCGCCCCGTCAAGTCAAAGGCGCCATTGAACACCAACTAAAGACCTTGGCATCGTTCGGCCTGCGGTCGCCACTGCCAGTGATTTATCAAAGTGACCGCATTCGAGACCACTGCAAAGCGATTGCCACGCTCGTCGAGCAAGGGCTTGCTTATCCGTGCGGATGCTCGAGCAAAGAAATCCCCAAAGAGTCGCCCTACCCAGGAACCTGTCGGCATGGCTTACCCCCGGGTCGAGTGGGTCGTTCCATTCGACTAAAAACCCATGACGAAGTGGTGCTATTCGATGATGCCCTACAAGGGGCGCAACGCCAAATCCCCAGTCAGCAAACCGGTGATTTTATTATTCGGCGGGGAGATGGCTTGATCGCCTATCAATTGGCGGTTGTGGTCGATGATCATGCACAAAGTATCACCGAGGTGGTTCGAGGCGCTGACCTCATGGATTCTGTCGGTCGACAGTGCTTAATTTATGACGCACTCAAGCTCCCTAGGCCTCAGTATCTCCATCTGCCAGTGGTCGTGGATGCCAATGGCCGCAAGCTTTCCAAGTCTGATGGCGCCGACCCCATAGAGGCGCTCAATCCAAACCAAGCGTTTCGATTGGCGCTCCGCGCCCTCGGGCATGAGCCACCCAGTCATGCCATGAGCATAGAGGCTCAGTGGCAATGGGCACTCAAAAACTGGGCCCTTGAGCGCATCCCACGAGGCCCGGTTTCAATTTAGTCTGTTGGATGGTTATACTGGCGGGTCTACACCCTTATGCGCTTTTTTGGATGCCATGCCTGCCAATTACCTAGACTTTGAACAGCCCATCGCCGAGTTAGAAGCCAAGATTGCTGAACTGCGTGGCCTTGGGCCCGATCAACAACTGAACTTGGATGATGAAATCACGCGCCTAGAGAAAAAGTGCCAGGATCAAACACGCAAGATTTTCTCAGAGCTCAGTGATTGGCAGATCGCCCAACTGGCTAGGCACCCACAGCGACCGTATACCTTTGATTATCTGCCCAAGGTATTTGATCACGTGGAGTTGCTTCAAGGCGATCGCCAGTTCGGGGATGACAAGGCCATTGTCGGTGGGCTGGCAAAGCTCGACGGGCGCTCGATGGTGGTCATTGGACATCAAAAAGGCCGAGGCACCAAAGACAAGGTCTTTCACAATTTTGGTATGCCCCGCCCAGAGGGTTACCGCAAAGCCCTGCGCTTGATGGAAATGGCCGAGAGATTCAACTTGCCCATCGTCACCTTTATTGATACCCCCGGGGCTTACCCAGGGGTGGGTGCAGAAGAGCGCGGTCAATCAGAAGCCATTGCCAGAAACCTTGCTGTGATGTCGCGTTTATCGGTGCCAATCATTTGCAACGTCATTGGCGAAGGTGGCTCGGGTGGCGCACTGGCCATCGGTGTCGGCGATCGAGTCAATATGCTCCAGTACAGTATTTATTCAGTGATTTCGCCGGAGGGCTGCGCGTCGATCCTGTGGAAGGATGCCGGCCGGGCTCAGGAAGCCGCCGGTGCCCTTGGACTCACCGCCCCGCGTCTGCATCAATTGGGGCTGATAGACAAGGTGATCAGTGAACCGCTCGGCGGCGCCCACCGAGACCCCGATGCGGTGGCCCTCAAATTGCGAGAGACCATTGAAGCACAGATCAAAGCCTTGAGTGCAGACACGCCCACCGAGCGTGTTGCACAACGTTACGAGCGGTTGATGGCGTATGGATCTGTCGAAACTCAATGAGTTCATTCGACCAGACAACACCCTCTATGTCGCATTGAGTGGGGGCGCCGATTCGATGTGTCTGGCACATCAATTGGCCACCCACCCCCACCGGGACCCCCGCATTGAAATCATTTGTTTGCACGTCGACCATGGGCTTGACGCGCGCTCAAGTGACCGTGCTGTGGCCGCCAGGCAATTGGCAGAAGAATTGGGGCTCCTTTGTCTTGTAGAAACCATGGCGTTGGATGGTCAGGGCAACATCGAGGCCAAGGCCAGAGAGGCTCGTTATGAGTTTTTCAAACAACAGCTCAAAGCTGGCGATGTGTTGGTCACCGCCCACCACAGAGACGATGTCGCTGAAACCCTGATGCTCCGAATGCTCAGAGGCGCTGGTGTTGCCGGTTTGAGCGGCATCGAGGCCCATCAGCCCTTGGGTCAAGGTTATTTGATCCGACCGCTATTGGATTGGTCGAGAAGCCAAATTGTGGATTACCTCAACAGCCGGCAACTCAAATGGATCGAGGACCCAACCAACGAAGTCCTCAGCATTGATCGAAACTTCATTCGCCACGAGATCATGCCCAAATTAATGGAGCGCTTCCCTGGCGCTCAAGAGGCGCTGAATCGAAGCGCGGCACTCAATCGGCAAGGCGCCACGCTGTTGGCGCAAACCCTGGCCAATACCCTCGCGCAGGACCAGCGCGACCATCAGCGTCTTTGTATCGAACAGTGGGCCAACAAAAGCGCCTATGAAAAGGGAGAGCTCATTCGTTTGTGGTGTATCAACCAACGCATCCCACCACCGCCTGGAAAACCGCTCGAAAGCTTTGTATCGCAAATTGCTGACCCAAGCCCAGACCGAGTGCCCACACTCACTTGGGACGTGGGCACCATTTATTGTTATGGCGGTCATTTGTGGTTGAGTCCGCCTCAATCCGAAGCTGATCCCGATGCCGCACACACCCATGGCCACTCAGCTCTCCGCGACTATGCCATCGAGTGGAATGGGGCCGATGCACTGACCCTGCCCCATGGTCTTGGCACCTTGCGGCTTGATCTAACCAAACTCACACTCAAAGCGTTCGCCAAAAACTCGGCGCCAATCGTTTTTCGGGTCACCTCACACCAACCCAACGAAAAAATTGTGTTGGGATCCCCAGGTCGGTCTTATCGAACACGGCGGCTGTTGTCTGAGGCACAGATTCCACCTTGGCAGCGAAACAGTTGGCCACGCCTGTGGTGGAATGACACACTCCTGGCTTGTGGCGCCCGCTGGCAGACAGCAGAACTCAACCAAGCGCTCATCTGGGAGACACGCTGCTTTGGCGCCCAACCCGCTTCATCGAAGATCAGTTAGACTATCAGCACCATGACCGACACACCCGATTTTGAGAAAACCTTGGCCGAGCTGGATGCATTGGTTCAGCGCATGGAGGCCGGTGAGTTGCCACTGGCCCAGGCGATGGCGGAATTTGAGCGTGGCATCCAGCTGACCCGGCAATGCCAAGCGCATCTTGAAGAGGCCAGAGCTCAAGTCGCCGCCCTGTTAGATGAAACCCGAGCAGATCAAGACCCAGTCAATTCGGAATCCAGCGAAACGTCAGATTGATTCTTGGTTCATTGATGCGTTTGGTCTTGGGGATTTGATGCAACCAATTGTGTTGCAAATCGCCGCCCATCAACAAACAACTTCCTGACGCCAGCCAAACGGACTGTTTGCTTCCCACCACACCCTCTTTGGGTTTGAAGTCAAACCGTCGACAGGCACCCAGACTCACGGATGCAATGACTGGATTGACACCGAGCTCTGGCTCATCGTCTGCGTGCCACCCCATGGAGTCTTGGCCATCCCGATAAAAATTACACAACACCGAGTTGAAGGGTTGCTGGGTGAGCTCAGTGACTTGCTTGGCCAATTGTTTGATTGGACCCGACCACTCAATGGCTGAAAACTGCAACCCCGAATATTGATAAGAGACCCCGCTCTCACCATAAAACGCCGTCAATCGTGGCTGGTTGATCAACCGACCAAACATCCGAATGGCGTGCTGCTCCCATTGCAGCGAAGACGCCAGCTGATGAAATACTCGCTGGGCTTCATCTGGCTGCAGAAACGCTGGCCACAACCGAATCCAGCCGGCTGGTGCAAACTCAATCGATTCCATAGCCCACCACTATCGTTGCCAATGTTAGAATGTTCTTAAGTAAGAAACAGGTAAGTTTTGCACGTTAACATCGCAAGGAGTGGAGACCATGACCAAATGCTCACGCAGAAACATTTTTAAACTCGCTGGTGCCGGCTCGTTGGCCCTATTGCTGCCAGCCGTTGCAATGAAAAACGCAGGCACAGCTTGGGCACAAGACAACGCGCTCGATCCTGAAAGCCCACAAGCCAAGGCACTGGGCTACGTTGCACACTTCGAGGATGTGGATCAGGCCAAATGGACGCGCTACCAAGAAGGCCAGATCTGTGGCAACTGCCAACTGGCCCAAGGGGACGTCTCAGCAGACTGGATGGGCTGCGGTATTTTCCCCGGCAAGCAAGTGGCTCGCGAGGGCTGGTGCAATGCTTGGGTTGCACGCCAAGGCTAATATTTAACTGGTTGCGCAAAGGCGCTTCATCGCGCCTTTGCCACCAACCAAACCGACAAAGCACTCAACAACATGGGTGGACCAATCGCCACCCATGGAATGGGCCATCCCAGTAGCAAGCCCAAGTACGCCACCATTTCGGTCACCAGCTCAAACCCAAGCCCCAAGATCAAAGCGCCAACAATCCGCACGCCAATGACGCGACTCTTTAACGGCACGGCGGCTGTGGCCATGGCTGCCAACATCATCGCCAGACACGCCAGCGGCAACGAGAGCCTTTCCCACAACAGCAACTCAAACTCGGCATGGGGTTGGGCGCGTTGTTTGAGGCCGGTTACGTATTGCCACAAGTCAGTTAAGGCCAGACTCGCCGGTGGGTTCAACAACAAGGTCAATTGTCGGCCAGTGAGAAACGAATCCCAAACAAACTCCTCGGCCTCGGTTTGTTCATACACCGGCACATACTGGGTCTGTGTCACCTCCGACAAAATCCATTGTCCATCGGCTGCCACCAAGCCGCGTTTGGCTGTGATGTGCTCAACCAACCCACCCTCTTCGGCATACTCAAACAAATGGATGCCCACTGGGAACCGACCCAACTCTAGGTCTTCCACATTCAAAAATTGATTGTCCTGCCGAATCCACAGCCCATGGATTGGATGCCACAAACCATTTTCACCCAAAGAAGCCCCCACGGCCCGTTCGGGCTGTTGGTGGAGCAATGGCACAGCCCACTGCAGTGTGGCCAAGCCAAGCGCGACAATGAACAGGCCAGGCGCCATGGCCATCACAGCCAAGCGCCAAATGGAAATGCCTGAGACCCGCATAATGTTCAACTCAGACAAGGTCTGCAAACGCCCCATGGCCAATGCCGTTGCCAGCACCGTGATGACGGGCAACAAATCAATCATGGTTTCTGGTAACCCCATGAAAGACGCCATCGCCACCTGTAAAAGCCCAAGCACGCCGGCCACACCATCCTCCAGCCGATCGAGGAGGTCTAGCACCCAAAATAAAGCGCCGATGCCCAAACCTGTCACCCAGTAGGCGGCCAGCACGTTGCGCATGACATAGCGGTGAATGATGCTCATCGTCGTATTCGCCAAGACCGATTGGACACGCCCGCATGGACCAGCAAAGCCAGGACCATCACCAACGGCGCCAAAAACACACCCGGCACGGGCGGCAAGCGGCTTTGCTCCACCCAATTGACCAAAACGCCCAAAGCACTAAAGTAGAGCGTTGCCACAATCAATGCTGATATGACAAACACAGCCCGCGTCGCTCTGGGTTTTTGTGAGACCAAGCCAGCGGCTGCCCAAGCCATCAACAAGACCGACAGGGGCGTCACCAAACGCCACTGCAACTCAGCCAACTCGATCGGACGCTGCGTGCGCCAAAGGTCGCTCATGGCCATCGCTCGACGTATCTTGTCACGCGCATTCACCGGCTGTGGTTCCACCAACACCTCGAGTCGGTCAAAGCGACTCACCAATGGCTGCGATGGGTTGAGGCCTGTGGATGGCAAGGTGTAGCTGGCGACATTGCCTTCAAACATCAAACGAATGAGCCCAGACTCATCTAACTTCTGTGTCATTTCATTGGCTGTTAGAACGCCCCGTCCACTGGCGCGAAGCTGGTGAACAAAGACATCACTGAGTTTAGAGTCCTGTTTGGTCTTTGCATAAATCAGCCACTCGTCATCGCCGACTTGAAAGCGACCAGGCTCAATGCGGGTGATGTCGAGTCGTTCAGCCAAAGTGGCTTCAATGTCATAAAACTGACCATAGCCCCAAGGGCGCAGCACCATACTAAAAAGCGCAACCAAAGCACACAGTGCCAAGATCCAGATCCCCATGAGGCGAAACACCCCGCCCTGACCCACGCCGGCACTGGCCAGCGCCGTGAGCTCGTGAGCTTGCTGCACACGCCCCAATCCAATGACCAGCCCAAGCAGCACAGACACTGGAATCAAGACATCAAAGTACAACACCAAACGGAGCCCAGCCATGCCCAACACGGCCTCCACAGGCCAACTTTCTTGAGCGGCCCATGCCAACAATTGCGCCATATAAAAAACCGCGACCACAGCCACAGCAAACGAAAACACACCGATCACCGGACCGAGCAATTGCTTGGCCAGATAGCGCTGAATCAACATGAACCGTTCTCGTCAATGTCTTGTTGGCGCTGGCTGATGATCGTCTCGGCCAATGCCAAGTCAGAAAATCCATCCACATCCACAGCAATCGATGGGTCGCGGACAATTTCTGGGCGCACATGGGCATCGGCGATCTTGGACAAAGCACGAAAGGCATCTGTTGAGCTCAAACGCCCTGAGAGATACCGAGCCAAATTGCCCACGCCCAGCATGGACAACATTCGCCACGGTTTTTTGCGCTCTTGCTCGACACGGTGCCATCGGGCGAGCACACGCAAAAAGCCAGGCATCCTAAAAGCAAATAGGTTGCCGCCACACAGACTTTGGTCGCTGAAGCGATAGCGTGTTCTGCGGTTGCCAGGATAGGCTTCCATCACCTCTGACCAATCGGCCATGGCCACCACCAAATCGGTCTCTAGGTTCAAAGAACCGACCACTTGCGTTAACCAATCAGGCTTCAATAAACCATGATCGGCACTGACCACCAACCCCAAACCATCCCAGCAACCTGGCGTTGCCAACGCGGCCTCGAGACTTTTGTATAGGGTCGGGGCTGGCTCAACCCAAACCAATTGGTCTGGTTTGAAATCCATTCGAGCAACCACCGCCTGATAATCGGATAAGTGAGGCGCCACCAACACAACCCGACGTGTCGAAGGCCACTCACAGATCACTTTCAACACCCGCTCAAGCAACGCCACTTCAGCCAAGGGGACCAAGGCCTTGCCACTCACGCCAAAGTGTTTGGCCAAAGGATCTTTAGCACTTCGGTCTCCGGCCAATACGAGCACATCGCAGCCATTGGGTGGAATGCCATGGGTTTTTGAGTCCCTCATGGTTTGGGCCCGACGGCTTGCCGATACATTTGATATTCCTTGTAGCAATCCCCACCCATGGCCTCAATTAAGCCATTCATGCCGGCATTGGTTTCCAAGATCCAAGACATCTCAACTTCTCGAACGCCAAACTCATGCAAGGGCCAACGGACCGCATCGATCATAGAAAAGGCGATCAGGGCGCCCATCGGAGTGCCGTGGAATTGGCTCTTTACGCCCATCAAGGGGACGCGCGCGGTGGTGGCTGCATCACGCTTTAAACGCCACAGCAACTTAATCCAGTTGCTGGGTAGAAGCTTGCCTTGAAAGTCTGCAATCAATTCGTTGATGTTGGGCAGTGCGATCAAAAAGCCAACGGGCTCATCATCGAGCATGGCAATCGAGGTGTATGAGGCTTTCAAAATCGGGCGCAGCTCGCGCCCAACGGCTTGGAACTCAGCTTTGGAGAAAGGCACAAAGCCCCAGTTGGCTCGCCATGCGTCATTAAACAACGCCCTGAGAAGCTCCATCTCATCCCCATAGCGAGAGACATTCAATGGCCGGGTGGTGAGTGAGGCCCCATGTCTTCGCTGCAGGCGCTGCATGGCTTTGGGCGCTTGAAAGTTCGGCTCGATGCGGTAAGCCAAAAGACGCATCTCGGGCTCAAACCCAAGGGACTCAAGCAAGTCTCGATAGTAGGGCCGGTGGTGCGGCATCATGAGCATGGGCGGGGTGTCGAAGCCCTTAACCAAGAGACCACAGGATTCATTGATGTGCAGATCGAACGGTCCCTTCGCCCATTCAACCCCCTGTGCTCTCAACCAACCCAGTGCCTTTGAGACCAATGCCTCGGCCACGCGTGGGTCATCGATGCACTCAAACTGACCAAAATAGCCAACCCCACCTTCGGGTCCATCGGCCA
>JAGYMV010000049.1 GCA_018400355.1 Wenzhouxiangella sp. | reverse complement strand
TGGTGTATGTCTCATGCAACCCAGCCACGTTGGCACGCGATGCGGGTTTGTTGGTCAACACCCATGGGTTTGAGTTGATTGAAGCGGGCATTGCCGATATGTTCCCACACACCGCACACGTTGAATCCATCGCATTGTTTGAGCGCCGAGCATGAACGCACTGGGGCCGTTGATTGTTGGCTTTGAGGGCATGTCACTGACCCCGAGTGTCAAACAAACCCTGCGGCATCCATCGGTCGGTGGCGTGATCTTATTTGCCAGAAACTTTGAATCGCCCGAGCAGTTGCACGCTTTGTGCCAAGAGATCAAAGCGCTCCGTTCCCCCGAATTGCTGATCAGTGTGGATCAAGAAGGCGGCCGTGTGCAGCGCTTTAAGGCGGGTTTTACGCCATTGCCACCTTTATCGCTCTTGGGTCGTTGGCACGACAGCCACCCCGACCGGGCGCTGGATTTGGCTTATCGCCACGGGCGTGTGATGGCGGCAGAAGTGCTCGCCCATGGCCTGGATTTGAGTTGGGCGCCAGTGCTTGACTTGCATGGCATCAGCGGTGTGATTGGCAACCGCGCGATGGCCTCCAGTGCAGAGGCGGTCGTGGCTTTGGGTCGCTATTATATTGCCGGTATGCGAGATGCGGGCATGGTCGCTTGCGGCAAGCACTACCCAGGCCATGGGTCGGTGGAAGCAGACACCCATTTGGAGGGTGTGGTTGATCCCCGTCCTCTGGCCGAGCTGGCGCATGATGAAGCGCCGTTTAGAGCATTGGCCGGTGAGCTTTCTTTGGTGATGATGGCGCATGTGGTCTATCCGGCGGTGTGTGAAAAGCCCGCGGGCTTTTCAAAGACTTGGATCAATCAACGCCTCAGACAAGACATTGGTTTTAAGGGCTTGGTGGTGTCTGATGATCTCGATATGGTGGGCGCCCATGGGGCAGGCCCGCTGCCCAACCGTCTGCAAACGGCCTTTGAGGCGGGTTGTGATTTGGTCTTGGTGTGCCAGCCCGAATCGGTTGAGGCGGTCTTAGGTGGTGACTGGCCCGCGCCCGACCCTGCGGCCATGGCATCATTGACTGGGCGGCCCATGTTGAGTTTGGAAGAGCAACTACAAGTCTCTGAGTTTCGGTTTTGGCGACAATCCTTGGCGCAGTTGGCACAGGAGCACACATGAATTTCACCATCGAATCTTTCAGTCAGTGGGTGGGTTTGCCGCACTGGGTATTGCAGGCGTTCTTGATCATTTTGGCGGCTTTGCTCTTGGAGGTGGTCTACCGAAGTTTTGTGGCGCGCCTAGACCGGATTGCCCAGAAAACCGAGCGTCTTTGGGACGATGCCATTGTTTATGCGGGCAAGCGCCCGGTGTCTTTGTTGATCTGGTGGCAAGGCCTGGTCATGGCGGCTCGGGTGATCAGCCCGAATACCCAAGCGCTGGGTTTTGAAGAAGAGCTTTTGGCGGCGCTTGGTCAGCTGGGGCTGGTGGTGGCTGCCACATGGTTTGCCTTTAGGCTGACCACGGGATTTGAGCGGGCCTTTGTCAACGAAAGACAGCGGCAACAAAAAGCATTCGATATCACCACCGTGAGTGTGTTGGGGCGGATTGTTCGCATCGCGATTGTCCTCACCGGTGTTTTGACGGCGCTGAGCATTCTAGAGATTCCCATTTCTGGATTTTTGGCCGCTGGTGGTGTCGGTGGCGTGGCGGTGGGCTTGGCGGCTCGTGACCTGATTGCCAATTTTTTCGGGGGCTTGACGGTGTTTATGGACCGGCCATTTTCAGTGGGTGATTGGATTCGATCACCCGACAAAGAGATTGAAGGCACGGTGGAGGCCATTGGCTGGCGCATGACCACCGTTCGCAAATTCGACAAGCGACCGATGTATATCCCGAATGCGACTTTTACAACCATCACGCTCGAAAACCCCTCGCGCATGACCCATCGCCGCATTTTTGATCACATCGGCATTCGCTACGATGATCAGGCCGTGATTGAAGGTGTGGTCTCAGACATTCGTGCCATGTTGATGGCACATGAGGACATTGCCACCGACCAGACTCTAATGGTGCATTTCGATATCTACAACGCATCCTCGCTCGATATCATGGTGTATTGCTTCACCAAGACCAAAGACTGGGGGGAGTACCATCGGGTGCGAGAAAACGTCTTACTCAAAATCGGCGCGATCATCGAACAGCATGGCGCGCAAATTGCATTCCCCACACGAACCCTTAAAGTGGAGCAGGCCGAGGCCATGGCCAGAGAGCAGCAACACACTGGACCCACGCCATGATGGATCACCCTCGATGGCCCGACAATGCCCGCTTGATCTTTGATGCCCAGACCATCAGTGATGCCTTGGATGCGCAAGCCATCCGCCTGATGAAAAGACTGGAGGGCGCTGATGAGATCACCATGATGGCTTTGATGAATGGCGGCATGATTCCGGCAGCTGAACTCATCAAACGACTGCCGGTGCCCATGCGCATGGATTATGTTCACGCCACCCGTTATCGAGAGGCCAGAAGTGGGGGTGCGCTCGATTGGGTCCGCGTGCCCAAGGCCCTTTCAGGCACGGTGGTATTGGTCGATGATATTTTCGATGAAGGTCACACCATGGCGGCGGTTAAAGGCGCGCTGCTGGATGCTGGAGCCGATGATGTGATCACGGTGGCAGCGGTCAGGAAACAACACGACCGAGGCTTGTCCAGAGATTGGGTGGATGATGTCGCACTCGATGTGCCCGATGAATATGTCTTTGGGTTTGGGATGGACATCGATGGTTTGTGGCGCCAACTCGATTCGATCTGGAGCGTGTCATGAAAGCCTCTGAATTAAATCCTTTGTCCTATGGCGTGATTGCTGGCACCGGTGCGATGGATCTGTTCTCCCCCCAAGCATCCTATGTCGTCACGACGCCATGGGGCGATCCATCGTCTGCCTTGACTGAGGTGTCTTTGGGCGCTGCTGAGGCGCCGATGACTGCTTGGATGATTCAACGGCATGGGAACCCACACCGGATTCCCCCGCATCGGGTCAACTATCGGGCCAACATCCATGCCCTCAAACAAGCGGGTGTCGAACATGTCATTGCCATCAATGCAGTTGGCGGCATTGACCCAAGCCTGAAACCAGGTGATTTGGTGTTGGTGGATGATCTCATTGACTACACCTGGGGACGGGCGCACACCTTCAGCGACGATGCCAGCCAGCCTTTGGCGCACATCGAATTTGCTCGCCCCTATGCCGGGCGGATGCGCGAAAAACTAATCGCGGCGGCTCAATCGGCGAATGTGGCCGTTCATGTGGGCGGATGCTATGGCGCAACACAGGGCCCGCGATTAGAAACCGCAGCAGAGATCAAACGCATGGCCCAAGACGGGTGTGATGTGGTGGGGATGACCGGCATGCCCGAGGCCGGGTTGGCACGCGAGGCGGGTTTGGATTATGCCAGCGTTTGTATCGTAGCCAATCCAGCCGCTGGACTGGAAGCCGAGCCAATCAGTCTTGAGGCCTTGCACGCGGTGCTGGATCAATCAATGGCAAAGGTGGCCCATTGGCTGGGACACTTGGAGGCATTCTAAATCAGCCACCGCAAATTCTGTTTGTGGTGGATCAGTAGCGGAGTCTCGCCAGCTCAATGCCTTTGAGCGCGTTGACCGCGGCCAGTAGTTCGGAGGAGGGGACAACCGACCAGTCCTCGCCGAGTTTGACCAAGGCCTGTGCCGTGGCGTTTTGATAACGCAAAATGACAGGCGTTTGGCCTTGGCGATAGGGCTTGAGGGCGGCGGCCAAGTCCTGATCGAGTGCGTCTGTTTGACCATTGATCTGGATTTCCAGACCACGGGCGAAACGAGCGCGTGCCTCATCAAGATTCATGATCTCATCGGCCACCATCCGAAAACCACCGCGGTATTCATCGACCTCAACCCGGCCTTTGATCACTAAGATCGCATCGACGCTTAAGTGATGGGCGACTTGATGGAACAGCTTCTCAAACACAGCCACTTCCACGCGGCCAGTGCCATCATCCAAGGTCAGAAAGTGCCCGCGTCCAATGCGCTTTTGCAGTGCCATGACAATCCCAGCCAACGTCATTTCAATTCCTTTGTTGCGCTGGTAGCGGCGGGTCTGTCCATCCTCATCGTTGCTGACCTGCGGGGTGGGCGCCTGCACATGACGTGAAAGCCCATCCATGGGGCTGGTTACAAATGAGCCGATCTCTTCACGAATTTCATCAATGGGATGGCCTGATAAAAACAAACCTAGGGTCTCTCTTTCGGCTTTGAGACGCTGCAAGCTGGTCCAAGGCTGGGTGTTGTCGATGGCCGATGAGAGCTGGGTGTCTGTGTGGTCGGTGGCATCGACCTCAGGCTCAAGCCCAAACAAGCTGGTTTGCCCTGCCGCTCGGTCTGCCTGAATCTGTTCGGCTTTGGATAACGCCTCTGGTAGGGCGTGCATCAGGCCAGCGCGGTTGGGGTGAATGCTGTCCATCGCCCCAGACCGGATCAATCCTTCGAGCGTGCGACGATTGACCTTGGCCATATCGATATCGGAGCACAAAGCATCGAGTGAGGTGATGCGCCCAAGCCGCGTTCGCGCCTCGATGATGTTGTTGATCGCGCCCAAGCCCACGCCTTTGATTGCGCCCAGGCCATATCGGATGTGGTTGTCCTCGACCTTGAATCGGTGGTCGGAGGCATTGATGTCTGGTGGCAAAATCTCTAAGCCCATGGCGCGACAATCGTCAATGAGGTTGGCAATCTTGTCGGTTTTATCCAAATCAGCGCTTAAAACGGCGGCCATAAATTCGGCGGGGTAATGGGTCTTTAGCCAAGCGGTTTGGTAGGCCACCAGGGCATACGCCACCGAGTGGGATTTGTTGAAACCATAACGCGCGAAAGTCTCCATTAGATTAAAGATGGATTCGGCTTTTTTGGCGGGGATGTCATTGGCTTGCGCGCCGGTGACAAAGCCCTCGCGCTGACGTTCCATCTCATCGACATTTTTCTTGCCCATGGCGCGGCGCAAGATGTCGGCTTGCCCGAGGGTGTATCCCGCCAAGTCTTGCGCAATCTGCATGACTTGCTCTTGATACAAGATCACACCATAGGTGGGCTTGAGAATCGGTTCGGCCAGCGGGTGAGGGTATTTGACCGTGGCTCGGCCATGTTTTCTATTGATGTACTCATCGACCATGCCGGCATCCAAAGGCCCCGGTCGATAGAGTGCCACAGCAGCCACAATGTCATTGAACGCATCGGGTTTGAGCTTTCGAAGAAGCTCCTTCATGCCAGCCGATTCAAGTTGGAATACAGCGGTGGTGTGCGCTTTTTGCAATGTCTCATAGGACGCTGGGTCATCGAGCGGGATGTCATCGAGCACAATGGGTGGCTGATTCATCTCGGCTCTGGAGGCATTCACTGCTTTCAAGGCCCAATCAATGATCGTTAGGTTTCGCAAGCCCAAGAAGTCAAACTTCACCAGCCCGACCGCTTCCACATCGTTCTTGTCATATTGGGTGAGGACCGATGTGCCATCGGGTTCGGTGTAGAGCGGGGTGAAATTGGTCAAAGCCGATGGTGCAATCACCAAGCCACCGGCGTGTTTGCCCGCATTTCTGGCCAAGCCTTCAAGCGAGCGGGCCAAGTCGATGATTGAGCGGGTGTCTTCTTCTGCCTCGTAGCGTTGCCCCAATTCGGGCTCTTCTTCAAAGGCCTTTTCTAAGGTCATGTCTGGCTTGGCGGGGATGAGCTTGGCGATCGAATCGACAAACCCATAGTTGTATCCAAGTACCCGACCGCAATCTCGGACCACGGCCTTAGCGGCCATGGTGCCATAGGTGATGATTTGTGAGACTTGATCGCGGCCATAGCGTTGGGCCACATACTCGATCACGCGGTCTCTGCCATCGACACAAAAATCAATATCAAAATCGGGC
>JAGYMV010000048.1 GCA_018400355.1 Wenzhouxiangella sp. | reverse complement strand
TGTTCCATACCATGGGTGAGTTGTGTCTGAGCCCTGTGGGCTTGAGTGCCGTGACCAAGCTCTCTCCTCGGAAGTTCTTGGGTCAGATGATGGGGCTTTGGTTTATTTCCATCGCGCTGGGCAACCTCTTTGCTGGTTTGTTGGCTGGTCGCTTTGACGATGACAGTTTGGCCGACTTCCCCATGTTGTTTGGCAGCGTGTTCGGTGTGACCGTCATCGGTGGTGTGGTGTTGCTGGCGTTGACACCGATGCTCAAAAAACTCATCGGCGAGTATCGTTAAAAAGACTCAAGCTTGGCTCTCAAAGCCCTGGGCCTGTCTGTCCAAGCCATTGAAGCAGTTGGTCTTGGGCTGGGGTTCGTCTCTGGATCTGGAGCAGTGCCTGGGCGGCAACGGCCAGGTCTTTCGCTTCATCGACATCGGTTTTCTGAGCCAAAGACAGCCATTGACCCATCTCATGCATGGCCGCTTCAAAAGATGCCCGAGTGGTGGGGCGGCTGTATTCCACACCCTGCCAGTGGTGAGGCTCGATTGCTTGATTGGCCCCATAGGCCCAAAAGCCGCCATCTGAAGCGGGCCCCATGATTTGTTTTGGCGCCATTTCACTCAGCCATTGATGCGCCGTGATCAACTCCGTGGCTTCAATTTGGGGCGTATCCGCCCCCAGAAGAAGGCCTGCGCCGTGGCGCTCGACCAATATCCGATGAATCTCAGCCATGCGTTGGCCCAAACCCCCGTCGCACTGGGCCAATGTTTTATGGTCTGACCACAAGGGGTGTGTGAGCCCCTCTGTTTCAGCCACGGCGAAATACACCGGCCCAATGGCTGCCCGTGTGGCCACTTCTGCAACGGCCATGGCCGCCAGTTGATGCCAGCGCTCAGCCTGTTGCTGGCCGATCGTTTTGGCCAGCCGTGTCTTGATTGGAGACAGGCCGGGTGTCTTGACAAACACGGCGACCGCTGTCATGGGCGCCACCGCTTGGCCGAGCGGACCAATTGCCAGGCTTTGATTTGGTGATCTAGAGTGGTTTTTAGCCATCCTCTGGCCCGATAGCGCCGTGCACTGGTGGTGATGGTGAAAGGCAGGCGTTGGGGGTAGGCATCGAAAGCTCTGGCGCGGATCACCCAATCCAAATCCTCGCCGCGCGGTAAGTGTTCAGCAAACCCGCCCAGGCGTGTCCAAAGCTCTGTGTGGACACACAGGCCTTGATCGCCATAGGGTTGGCGCCAATGGCGAGATCGTAGATTGGCGCCCCACTGATTGAGCACGGTTAGCTTGGGCCCATCATTTGCAAACTGAAGACCGGCATAGCCGATGTCTTGCCAACCCGCACCAGCACAAAATGCACGGACAGCAGTGACTGCGCTGCTGGGGATGAGGCTGTCGGCATGCAGAAGCCAAAGCCATTGAGCGTCTGCACTTTCAATGGCTCGGTTCAATTGCACACCACGCCCGGGTGGGCCCTCAAGCCAAGTGAGGCTTTGTGGGCAATGATCTGGCTTTGGTCGGGTGGCTGAAACAATGATCGGCACTGACTGTTGGCTGAGCTGATCGATTAACTTTTCTGGAACCGGCTCATTGGGCCCCAGAGGGATGATGCAGACAACGCTCATTCGGGCTTGGACCACCGCCCAATCACCAGACGGGGTTGGCCTGCGAGATCTTTTAGGCCCGAGACCTCATCAAAGCCTTGCTCGATGAGGGCTTTCTCAATGGCGACTTGCTGTTCAAAGCCGTGTTCTAGAACCATATACCCACCGGGATGCAAATGATTGGGTGCCTGCTGGATCAGGGAGAAAATCAGCTCAAGGCCGTCGCCATCGGCCACCAATGCCATGTGTGGCTCATGGCCAAGGTCGGCATTGTCTAAGTGGGGGTCGTTGGGTGCAATGTAGGGGAGGTTGGCCACAATTAAGTCAAACCGCTGATCGCGCCAAGGGTTCAGGAGAGCGCCTTGCTGGATGACCACGTTGGTTGGATTGAGGATGTGCCGATTTTGTTGGCAGACGGCCAAGGCATTGGCCGAAACGTCAGACACACACACCACCCAGTTGGGGCGCTCGATGGCCAGTGTGAGGCCAATGCACCCAGAGCCTGTGCCCACATCCACCACTTTGGCGTTCTTGGGGAGCGCTAGGTGGAGGGCTTGATCAATGATCAGTTCGGTCTCGGGTCGCGGAATCAAGACGGCAGGCGACACCTCAAAAGACCGACCATAAAACTCTTTGTGCCCCAGTAAGTAAGCCACTGGCTCGCCGAGTTGCCTGCGTTTGATCAATTGATGAATGGCGGCCAGTTGCTCATCATTGAGATCGATGTGATCGTGGGCATACAGGTAGGTTCGGTCTTTCTGGAGGGCATGCGAGACCAACAGATCGGCTTCCAAGCGATCACTGAGGCGCATCCTGGCCTGTTCCAGTACTTGCTTGAGGCGTGTGTTCTTCACTCGTTGTTGGGTTCGCGTGGTGGTGATGTCATGGCCAATAATTATCCCATGGGTGTGCTGGGGCGTGCGTGTCATAATAAACACTGATTGAACTTGAACGGTGTGGGTTGATGAAAAGTGCGTCTATGGGTCGATCGTTGAGCACGAAAGGCCTTGTGTTGGTTTTGTTGTTCTCCTTTGGCTTGGCTCATCTCGTCGTCGCGCAGGACCCACCCCAAAAAGCCTCAGATCAAGTCAATACCTTGTCTGACAGCATTGAGGACGTGCTCGTGGAGGGCCGTGCCTTGATTGAGACAGATTTGGATGGCGCCATTGAAATCTTTGAGGTGCTTCTCAAAGAACGGCGCTCAGAACTCGGAGACCGATCGCTTGCACAGGCCCATTTTGGTCTGGGCTTGGCCTACTACCACAAAACCTTTTACAACTTGGCCAAAGACCACTTTGAGCAAGCCCTATCCACCGAATATGGGCAATCCAATCCAGACATGCAGGTCAATATTTACAACAACCTAGGCGTTGTAAATGATCTGTTACGACAATACGATGCCGCCATTTCCAGCTATCAGCGCGCGCTGGAGGTGGAAAGCGATCGTGGGCGTCCGATTGAGATGGCTGAGATCTACAGCAATATCTCATTGATTTATTACAACCTAGGCCAATGGGACGATGCATTGTCTGAACTGGAAAGGGCTCAGTCCTTGCTGAATGGGGTCGATGCGCCCCTACAGCAAGGTTTGGTATATCAGAACCAAGCGATCAATTTATACGCTCTTGAGCGTTTTGACGACTATCTGCAGGCCATTCAAAAGGCTCTGGCCATCTATCGAGCCGGTGGCGCACACACCCAAGAGCTACAAATCATTTATAACCTCGCAGAGGATGGCTTTCGTCGGACCAGAGACTTAGATGACATCGGCCGTCTGGTCGAAGATGGTACCACCAAGGCGCAAGTGAATGATGTGGGCATCATGCAAGCTTACTTTTTACTTCAAGCTGGAAAGCTCGCGTTGCTAGAAGGCCAACCCAGCCATGCGGTCAACAACTTGAATCGTGCAATTGAACGCTTTAAATCACTGGGGTTTGAGTCACAAAACCTTCCCGATGATCTGTACTTGAATCTGATCGAGGCCCACGCGCGCATGGGTGAGGTCGATGAAATGATGCTTGCTCTGAGTGATTTTAGAGAGGCGGAGTTGGCCCGCGAGATGGCCATGCAAAGGGCAAGCGTCAATGAGCTAAAAACACAGTTGGATTTTAATGAACAGGCCAGCCAATTGCAGCAACAGACCATTGAGCTTCAGGCCCAGCGGGTGCGAAATGTGTGGCTTTTATTTGTTTTGGTGACGTTGTGTGTGGTGTCCTTGGCTGGGGTGGCCTACCACCGCCTTCGAATCAAAAGCATACAGCGCCTCTACGAGCTCAATCAGCAATCCGTGATTCGACACCGTCAGAGGGTCAAAGCCATTGAGCCAGATGAGCGGAGCTTAGAGCCTCAAAATGCAGCCGCGATATCCATCGATGAAGATGACAGCGCAGAGGAGAAGCGTGGGCAAAAGTGGGCATTTCAGCGAATAGAAAAAGCCATGAGAGAGGAGCAGCTCTATCGCCATTCGGGCATGACCTTGCCCGATTTTGCAGAGCGAATTCATGTGTCGAAGCGCTTGGTATCCGAGTCAGTGAATGTGTTTTCTGATTCCACATTTCCTGAATATCTCAATCAGTTTAGAGTGATCCATGCCATGGAGCGTCTGGACGATCCAGCATCGGATCACATGAGCATCGATCAAATTCTAGATGAGGCTGGCTTCAGCAGTCGTTCGGCGTTCTACGCGGTTTTTAAGAAGGCCTGTGGGATGACCCCAAAAGAGTATCGGGGGGCATCAAGACGAAAAAGCGCTTCTTGATTGTGTGGCAGGCTACGGATTGCTTGGGGCCTGTTCAAATCGGTTGGTAAAGATGACTGGCTTTTCAAGATCTGCTTTAAAAAACAGATACAGGGTGGACTCTTTTTGGATGTTGTAGTCAGACAGGGTCTGTATGTCGGACAGTCGTTTGCCGGTAAAGATCAGGACCTGTTGATCTGGGACAATGCCCTCTTTGTCTTGAATTTTTTGTTTGACATTTTCTATCGAGTCGGAAGGTTCCACATCCAAGGTAATGGTTTTGCCTTCGGGGGTTTTAACAAAAATCTGCATCGCCCAGGCTGTTGGCGTCAGGCTTAAAAATAGGCAAAAGAGCAGGGCGTGGTGGTGGCGCATGCTTTTTGGGACTCAGTCTTGCCCGGGTACCTGATTGCAAGGAGGATGGGCCTGGGTTGGCGCGTTTGAATCGATCTCGGAAAATCAGATCGCCGAGCTCGCTTAACTCAGCCGCCCAGAATCCGCCGGTGAGCCGCCACTGCCCCCCAGACAATGCTCTGGCAGGGGTGGCCTCCCATTGGCCGATGGTGCCCGACAGCGTCCACTCACCACCTGTGGCTTCTTGTGCTCCCCCAGCTGAGATGCTCCATTGGGAGATTTCATAGTTCTGAGCGGATACGGGTGACATGAAAAGCAAGGGCAGGCCAACAGTCACCAGCACCAAAAGAAGCGAGTTTCTTTGTTGGATTTTTGGGAGATCTTTGTCTTTCTGATATTGCATGGGTTCTGTCTCACATTTCAATCGATATCAACCGATGAATCGAACGGATTTATTATATTAAAAATCGTGGGCACCCACTGGTTGCGGTGCAATATCCCGAACATCCCCAGAGCTTGTCAATACCGAGGGTTTCTAACGCGATTTGGGCTGATGCCTGCTCGGAACGGGTCTGGATCTGCTTCGGCGGACTGAGAGACTGCGGTCTGGGGCACATGGCGATGCCGAAACTTGGCGCTGGGGATGGCGGCATCAGCCATGGGCGTCGGCTGGTCTTCACTCGATGTGACGACGCTGTACTTACAATGGCACTTTGGCGGTGAATGGGTGGTTGTTCAATGAAGCTATCAGACGAAGATACCTCGCGTGTGATTGAAATGGCTTGGGAGGACCGCACCCCGTTTGAGGCAATCGAGGTGCAGTTTGGCTTGAGTGAGTCGGAAGTGATTGAGTTCATGCGCCGGTCCCTAAAGCCTTCCAGCTTTAGATTGTGGCGCAAGCGGGTCACGGGTCGAAACACCAAACACTTAAAACTCAGAAGCCCTGAGGTTAGCCGAGCGTATTGCCCGACGCAGTATAAGCGGTGACGGGATGCTGACATCCGAGACCATGTCTTAAGTAGTGGCGCGTGCTAGGGAATGGAGTTTTAGGCCGCGACCAGACCACGAGCGGAATGTCGGGCCCTCAAGGCACAGGATCACGAGGCCAGTTCGGCCTAAATAAAGTTTTAGAATTCAGGTAGTTAGATCGTGGTGGCCAGGGGCGGAATCGAACCGCCGACACGCGGATTTTCAATCCGCTGCTCTACCAACTGAGCTACCTAGCCGCTTGTTTTGATGGTTTGCCCGAAGACAAGCGAGCATTTTATCACGATTCTCAGCCGAGTCCAGCATTTGAGCCCAACGGCGTGCTGGGGGCTTTGCATGCCCCAATACA
>JAGYMV010000047.1 GCA_018400355.1 Wenzhouxiangella sp. | reverse complement strand
GGCTAATTGACCGAGAGATTGGCATCACGCTAAAACGTGCCAGTGCTCACTTGGGTTGGTGGGGCCGCTGGGTCATGCTCAATGGCCTGTTCTTCTCGATGTTCTCTAAAGAAGAGATCTCAGAGCAAGAAATTGAAGAGCTCAAACAAGGCGATCTGCTGGGACAAACACTACAACAAGTCTCGGCCGACAGCCCTCAGCTCTATGAAAGCCTCATCGCCGAGCGAGACCGCTACATGGCGGCCAAGCTCAAAGCCCATGCCGATGAACACTCAGCGGCGGCAGATCCCGACCGGGCCATCCGATCTGTTTTGGTGGTTTTGGGCGCAGGACACTTGCCTGGCACCGTCAAAGCCATTGAGTCTGATGAACCGGCCAAAGCCACACTCAAGGCATTGGAATACACACCCCCCAAAAGCCCCATTTGGAAAGTCATCCCCTGGGCCGTTCTCGTTTTGGTGTTATCGGGATTCGGGATCGGCTTTTCTCGCTCGCCCGAGCTTGGCTGGGCATTGATCACCACCTGGGTCTTGATCAACGGGAGCTTATCTGCGCTGGGCGCGATCATTGCGCGCGCCCATCCGCTGACGGTCCTGACCGCGCTTGTGGCGGCACCATTAACGTCCCTCAACCCAACGGTGGGTGCAGGCATGGTCACAGGTGCTGTGGAAGCGTGGCTAAAAAAGCCCACCATTGGCGACTTTGATGCGTTGCGAGAGGATGCCTCCACCCTCAAGGGCTGGTATCGAAACAGAATCTCGCATGTCTTTTTGGTGTTTTTCCTATCCAACCTCGGATCGGCAGCCGGCACCTGGATCGCTGGCTTTTCTATGGTGCGTCAGCTAACCGTAGGATCTTAAAGTCAAAATAGGCATAGGCGATCCCAATGATTGGCACCAATAGGGCAAAAAAGGCATAGGGCGCATACTCAATCGGGCTCACCCCCAGCACGCCAAACATAAACACCGCGCAGGTGTTCCATGGGATCAGCACCGAGGTGATCGTGCCCCCATTTTCAAGGCTTCGCGACAATACCCGTGGATCCAAGCCTCTGGCGGCATATTCTGCTTTAAACATCCGACCGGGTAAGACCAATGAGATGTACTGATCGGCCGTTAAGATGTTGGTTGAAAACGCGGTCAGAATCGTTGTGGTAATCAACGAGGCGCTGGTCTTGATCAATCGAAGCAACGTCTGCAAGACCCGTCGCAGCAAACCAGTTTGCTCCATCACCCCACCAAAGGTCATGGCACAAATCACCAACCAGACGGTGTTTAGCATCGAAGACATGCCCCCGCCACTCAGGAGATCAGCGAGCGCCGCGTTGTCGCTGCTGACCTGGGTGCCGTCACTCAACGCCAGCCAAACCGCCTGCAAACTGGCCAAAGAACCCCCACTGTCCCCTGCCATGGCCGCCACCCGCTCGGGCTGAAAAATCAGCGCCCAGACAGCACCCAGTAAGGCGGCGGCAAAAATGCTTGGCAAAGCGGGTTTACCCAAGGCGGCCAAAACAAACAAAAAGCCCAATGGAATCAACATCCAAATACTAATATTGAATAATGAATCGAGGTCCTGTTGCATGGTGACCAAGGCCTCACCCGTGCTACTGACATCAGCTGAGAACCCGAGCACCGTATAAGCGAGCAGCGCCAAGACCAGAGCCGGCACCGATACCCAAGTCATGTATCGGATGTGGGCGAACAAATCCGACCCGCTGACAGCCGGCGCCAAATTGGTGGTGTCGGACAGAGGCGACATCTTATCGCCAAAATAAGCGCCTGAGACCACCGCCCCTGCCGCGATGGGAAGGGACAGCTCAAGGCCGGCGGCTATGCCCATGAGGGCCACCCCAATGGTGGCCGCGGTGGTCCATGAACTGCCAATGGACACCGCAACAACGGCGCAAATCAGGCAACTGGCCGCATAAAACCAACTGGGGTTTAAAAGCTCTAAGCCAAAGTAGATCATGGTGGGCACGATGCCCGCCAACAACCAAGTGCCCACCAAAGCACCCACGGTCAGAATAATTAAGATCGCACCCAGCGCCACCGATATCCCATTGACAATGCCCTCTTGGAGATGCACCCAACTCTGCCCGTTGTACAAGCCAATCAGCGTCGCGCTGGCCGCGGCAATCAGTAGTGCGATCTGATTGGGGCCATAGCTTGAGTTATCGCCGAACAGCCATACCGAGGTGGCCAGCATCACGATTAAAAAGCTAATGGGTAACAGCGCTTGGACCAGGGAGGGAGTCTGGCTGGCCTGATTGGCGTCTTGGTTGGGTGTATTTTCCATCGGCCTATCTTATACCATCCAAAATCTGGCACAATAATCTCTGTGATTGAACCCCTTCGGCGGCGATAAAATCTTGTTTAGAAAACCCTGGGAAAGTAAGGATGAGGCCTCGCGCGCAACCGCGGTGAGCACCTCTAATGACCCGAAACTATTAGAAAAACTCGGCGAGATCGCTCAGAGTGATCCCTCTGGCTTGGTGCGGCTGGCGGCTTTGCGGCGGATTGATACCGAGCCTTTTTGGCTGGATGCCAGACTCTCCAGCAAAGACCCCGAGATTATCGAGCCTGCCGATCGCTTCATCGGCCAGCAGGTCATCAAGACCGACGCCAAGGAATACCGCCAGGCGCGCGTAGCTTGGCTCGATGCCATCATCGAAGAAGACCAAAAGCGCTCACTGATTCAAACGATTGCGCAAAAGGCGCCTGATGCCAAGCTCAGAGGACGGGCGCTGGCCAGTATTCACGCCAACGGCTTCTTGGCCGATTGTTATGTTCAAGAGCCAGACCCCGCCCTGGCCGCCTCCATTCTTGAACAAATCAACGACCCCAACTCGCTGGAACGGGTGGCGCCGACCCTCAAAAAGCGTTCCAAGGCCAAAAGTAAAGCACTCGAGGCTCGGGTGGATGTGCTCAAAGGTGTGGTCGGCGAATCGATGGCGATCAAACAGGCCACCGCCTGTTTGCGCGAGATGGAGGGCTTGATTTTGGGTCGATCACCTGGACAAACCGCCAAAGAACTCGCCCGCATTGAGTCTGATTGGGCCCGACTGGGCGCTTTGCCCTCAGAGCTCAACGACCGCTTTGAAAAAGCGCGATCCATGGTCTCGGCCATCATCCATCCACCCGCCACCCCAGCCATACCCGAACCTGTTGAATCCACTGGCGAATCAACGATTGAATCAACGATTGAATCAACAGCAGAACCCAAGGCCGATGTGCCCACTGAGCCATCACCTGCTGAGCCGTCGCCCAAGCAATCCAGCGAAGCCGAAGACACCCAGCGACGGCGGATAGAAGAGAAAAAACAAGCACAGCAAAAAAGAGCCGAAGAGCAGTTGCTGCTGACCGCCAAAACCCAAAGCCTGTTGGCAGACGCTGAGCAAGCCATCGAGAATGGACAACTGCAACAAGCCGCCACGGCCTTGGCCGCATTGCAAAGCCCCACACCAAAATCTCTGCGTGCGCATGAGGCCCGAGTGAAGGCGCAATTCCAAACGCTCAAGCAATGGCTCAATTGGTCCAACAACACACAGCGCGACCAGCTCATTGCAAAGCTGGAGGCATCTGCTGACCAAGACCTGCACCCAGATGCCTTGCGCGCATTGGTTCAGGAAGCCAGAAAACAATGGAAAGAGCTTGAGGCAGTCGAACGCACTGCGTTGAGTGACAAGCGATCAGCTGCGCCGCATGCTCAGTGGCGCCGTTTCTCCCAAGCCATCGATGCCATCTATGAGCGCATCCAACCGGCCCTAGAGCACCGCCAGCAGTATCAACAAGGCAACTTAGAGGCACTGGATGCATTTATTGAACAGACCACCCAGACCCTCGAATCCAGCCATCAAGATGTGGGTATTTACTTAGAGCCACTTAAAATTGCCCGCCAAGCCATTCGCCGTCTGGACGATTTGCCACCCAAACTCCGGGCGACCAATGCCAAGCGCCTCAAGGAATTGATGAGTGGGCTCTCAGCTCGGATCGATCAACTCTTTGCCGAAGTGGAACAAAAGAAACGTCAACTGGTGGCACAAGCCGAACAATTGATCCATGAGAAAGATTCGGCGGTGGCCATTGAGACAGCCAAGTCGTTGCAAAGCCAGTGGAAAAAACTCGGTCGCGGTCGTCGGCAATCAGACCAAGCGCTGTGGGCTGCATTTCGCGCCCCGATTGACCCCTTATTTGATTCGATTAAAAAAGAACATGAGGCAGAGTCTCTTGAGCGCCAGGCCAAGCTAGAGGCACTCGAAGAGCTATTGGGCCAGATCGAAAAACTGGCCAGTGAAATGACCAAAGGCCCAGACGACACCGACTTGGATTTCAAATCACAGTGGGCTCGGCTGGCCGATCAATGGCTCAGTGAAACGCCCCGCCCCAACCGCCTCAATGCGCGCTTTGAAAAAGCCCAACAACAGATTCAAAAAGCCATCGAGGCCAAGGAGGCCAAAGCCAAATCACGTGCCAGAGACGCGGTGGATGCGCTGGCCAATACCCTTCAGGCTCAATGGACATCACTGGCAACGAATGATCAAAGCCCTGCGCCCACCGATGAACTCAATACCGAGACTCAGGCAGATGAGCTCGCTGGTGCACCCAGTCACCTGACCGACAGTTATCAGGCGCTAAAAAAGAGCTTAAGCGCACTTAAAAGCAACGAACAACCGGTTGAAGCATGGCAGACGGTGGCACAGACCAATGAGGCCTTGGCCCGTGCGGTGGTCGTTGAGATGGAGTTTTTATCTGGCCTAGAATCACCAACTCAAGACAGCGATTTAAAAAAGGCATTCCAAGTTGCTCAACTCAATGAGCGGCTCAACCAACGTGGGCAAAGCACTTCCCTTGCGAATGATTTATCCAGCCGAATTGTGCGTTGGTATCAGGCCATACCGATGAGTCAAGACAGCCATGCGGAACTCTCTACCCGATTCAAACGGGCGCGCGATGTGCTCGAAGCGATGTTGGGCTAAATCGTGGCCCAGCCAAGCTTTGTCCATTTAAGGCTGCATACCGAATACTCCCTAGAGGACGGCATGGTCCGGATCAATCAGCTGATTGATCGGGCGGTCGAACTCAACATGCCGGCTGTGGCTGTGACCGACTGGTCCAACCTGTTTGGCTTGGTGAAGTTCTACAAGCGCGCCATCGCCAACGGCATCCAGCCCATTGTCGGTGCTGACCTACTGATCGCCGACCCAGAGCACAACGACCGATACAGCGTGGCCACTGTGCTGGTCCAAAACCAAACAGGCTACCTCAATCTTTGCCAGCTGATTTCAAAAAGCTTCTTAGAAGGCAGGAATGCCCAATCCAAACCACTGATTCATCCCACATGGCTCACCCGCCACCACCAAGGCTTGATTGTTTTGATGGGACGAGAATCGGCCATTGGCCAAGCTCTGAGCCAAGGCAATCCAGCGCTGGCTGCATCCGAGCTTCGCGAGCAATTGAGCCTTTGGGGCGATCGCTTGTACCTGAGCCTCGAACGACTGGGCCGTGAAAACGAGTCACAGCTGGAATCTCAGTTGCTCTCTTTGGCCATTGAACACCAAGTCCCTGTGGTCGCCAACAACGATGTGCGCTTCCTAGACCAGCCCGATTATTTTGCGCATGAAGCGCGTGTGTGCATTCATCAAAGTCGGTTACTGGATGACAAGAGACGCACACGCTCATTCGTTGACCAGCAGTATTTCAAAAGCGCTGAAGAGATGCAGGCATTGTTTGCAGACATCCCCGTGGCGCTTGAAAACACAGTCGAGATCGCCAAGCGCTGTCACTTCGAATTGTCGTTGGGACAATATGCCCTGCCCGCCTTCCCGGTCCCTGCCGATCAAACAGAGACCGAATATCTGACACTCAAATCCCAAGAAGGACTCGCCGCTCGACTGAGCCGGCACGGACTGGCCGATGGGCTGTCAGAAACAGACTATCAAGACCGGCTGGACCACGAACTCAAAGTGATTGTCTCTATGGGGTTTGCTGGCTACTTTTTGATTGTGGCTGATTTCATCGCGTGGGCCAGGAACAA
>JAGYMV010000046.1 GCA_018400355.1 Wenzhouxiangella sp. | reverse complement strand
GGCTGGCCGATCTGATTTCTAAGCCAAACACGTTTGGGTATCACTGGCCATGTTGTTGAAGGTTTTGTTGTGGCACGACACCATGTGTCATCTCCTCACAGATACTGACCCACTTGGTGTGAGATGGCTGAACGAGTGGCCATGACACGCCAGCCTAGCGGAAGCCGAATGGCTGGGGGGTGACTTCGGGCCTGGTTGGTTTCCTGATATTGATCTGTGAGGAGTTTGACCATGAAAATTAGAGCGTTATTGTTGGTTTCGGCCATGATTTTTTCAGCCAGTGTGTCGGCCCAAGGGGTGTCTGGTTTGGGTTACTACCAATTGGATGACGACGATATTGCCGTTGGGGCTTTAGTCGGCTCATTTGGTTATCGGTACCAAGCAAATGATGTCGTCTCTTTTGTGCCTGAGATCCGTGGTGGGTTTGGTGTCAAAGACGATAATTTTTTGGGCGCAAAAGTAAAGTTGAAAGGCTTGGTTGGTGCTGCTCTCCGAGCTGAGTTTGCTGTATCCGCGCCTGTCTATGTCTTTGCATCGACCAGTTACACACATTACAAATTTAAAGCCAGCGTATCTGGTGTTGGTTCAGCCAGCGCATCGGATGAAGAGTTTGGGTTTGGTGGTGGCATTGGGTTTAATGTCGCAGAAGAGGGTTCTATTGAACTCAGTTATGAAAAATTGGATGAGATAGGAGTCATTGGCGCAAGCCTTCGATTCAATTTTTGATCTACTTTTGCGTGGGTGTTGTCTCTAAACTCCCCATGCACCCAAGCAATTTAACTGAAGCTCTCCAAGCCCAGCCGGATCATCGGCTGGGTCTTTTTTTCCATGTTTTAAATTGCGCGTCTTGCCGTTGATGCTCTGATACGGGGCGCCGTATTTTCAACCAGCCTTTCTGGCCGGTTTAATCACTGATTTAATTTTCAGCACGACCCAAGATTGCACGGGTGACGGGGTCAATCAAGCCCTCGGCTAGTGGGAGATCGCCTTGGTTGTACGTGGCCAAATTCGCCCCTCGCTCCAGGGGCGCTTCTTTCAATACATGGTTCATGCCCTCAATGATCACCAGCTCGGCGTCTGGCTGGGCAGCTGAGAGCTTATTGGCATCCTCAACAGTGACCTGTAAATCTGTGGTGCCTTGCACAATTAAGATGGGGCCATTGAATTTGGCGATCCACTCGGCGGGGTCATAAGCAAACCAAGAGATCATGTAGGGCTGAACGCTCTCTCGAAATAACGCATTAAACATCGGATCGATAGCCCCCAGCAGTTCACCGACTTTCAGTTGATCGATCATCTCCATCATCTGGCCACGGAAAGGCTCAGGCTGCGCGCTCAATTGCCGCTTCAAGGTCAAGTCTGCCGACTCGCCAACGCCTGCCAATGAGACAAAGCCATCAACGCTGGCTTGATGGGCGGCGACCATGCCAATGAGGGAGCCTTCGCTGTGGCCAATGACCCAACGCGAAGAAAAGCGCTCATCTTCTTCTAGGAACTCGAGCCAAGCTTGGGCGTCTTCAATAAAGTGCTCAAACCGAAGGGTGGACTCATCCAAGCCCTCAACCAGGCTTTCGGCCACACCGCGTTTGTCATAACGGACAGAAGCAATGCCCTCATTCGCCAAACCTTCGGCGACCATTTTCAGGGCATTGTTGGTCATCATCGGGTTATTGCCATTGCGATCCGTGGGCCCAGAGCCTGCGATGATCAGTGCCACAGGCATCGGACCGTCGATGTCGGGGACCATCAGGCTGCCGTGGATTTCGATGCCATCTTGGGTGATAGAAACCGACTGCTCGGTGGCCGAGTCTTTAGCCATCAGTCCATTTGAACCAGCCAATAGGAGCAGGAGAAGAGGGGTGATGACAAAGCGAGACTGGATCATGGTAGGAGCCTTTTTGAGTGTTCACTGTAATGGAAACTTTGAACATGCTAGCGCAGAGGCACTGAATATGAAAGCTGGCCCCAAAGTCATCTCCTTGATCAAAGGCACATCAACTATGGCCGGAAGTACCCTATTTCAGGTCTAGACATTCAAAGCATTTTTCGTTTCAAATTGGGTGAAACGAAAAACAAAAATAACGCAAAAAACCAGTTATATTAAGCACTTAATCGTTTCACAAAATTGCATTTACGTTTCATGAACTCCATCGACCAAGACATATTGGCCTATCTGGCAGTCCACCCAAGCTCGGGTTGCGAGGCGGTCCGCAAAGCAGTGGCGCCAAAGGCCAGTCGCACAACCATTCGATGGGCATTAAAGCGCCTTGTCGATTCAGGCAAGCTAGAAGCAATAGGTCAAGCCTGCACGACCATTGACACGCTTGGTGGCACATCAGATGAAACATATCTCATCTTGAGCGCTGAGGTTGACTCGCCTCATAAGGCAGCCATTGTCTATAGAGATTTCATCCGCGAAGCAGTTCGTTATTGGGTTCTTCAGACCAAAGCCTTCCGTGAGGACGACATTCTGGATCTTGCCGCTAGACACAACATCCCCAAAGATGATCTGGATGGGGTCATCGCATATGCCCACGAACAATTCAGAGGGTTACATGAGGGCAATTTGATTCGCTATCGTCTGAAACCAGGGGACATCCAAGGCGTCGATCTTTCGTGATTCCACCCATTTTCGGAGGCACACCCAAGACAGCGACTGGGCCATGCGGAATCCAGCGCATGGCCCATGAACTTAAATAACGATGGCTCAATAAAAGTGGCTCAACGTCTATAACTCAAGCGAACCCAAGCCGAACGCCCCGGCTCATTGACCTGCACTTGCGTGCTATCGAAAGCGCTCGCTCGATTTAAGTGCTGCGCATAGAATCGATCAAACACATTATCAATACCGGCATTGAGTTGCCAACGATCGGCCAGTGCGACTTCTGCGTTGAGATCCAACACCGCCCAAGCCGGCGTTTGACCCGCATCCAGCCCGCTGCCAATCAGCGGATCATCATCGACTCGGGTTTGTTTGCTCGCCCCCCGGACCACCATGCCTGCCTGCCAGCGGTTGGCTTTGTAGATCAGACGGCCAGTGATCGATAAGGGTGGGATTTGGGCCAGTGGCCGATCATCCGTTTCATTATTTCCTCGAACATAAGACAGCTCCAACGAGGGATGCCAGCCGTTGTCAAAGCGATATCCCAAGGCAAACTCACCACCCCATAACAGGGCATCGATGTTGCGATAGATGGTGGCGTTATCACCCATTTGGTGGAAACGGTCTCGCAAAATAAAATCATGCACCTCGTTTCGGTACAAGGAAAAATCCACATCCCAGTGCGTGTCTTGGCTGAACACGCCCACCTCTGCTTGCCGGTGGCGTTCTGCCCGAATCGATGGATTGCCGACCCAACGCATGCTCGGCATCATGCCGTTGGAAGCAATGAAGCGTTCTGTGGCATCAGCATCGCGCCAGGTTTGTGAGAGCGTCCAGTAAGTTTGCAGATTGACACTCAGCTCTGTGGGCAGGCGCCAATCGCCTCGCACCAAGGCGCTGACATGTGTGTCTTTTTTATTGGTCGCCACCACGCCGTAGTAACGCTGATAGAGCTGATTGGGGCTCAACATCATGCCGGGAGGTGCGGTATCGGCCAAGGTGGCTTGAGACTTTGTTTGGTCCACACGCGCGCCAATGGTCAGCTCAGTGCTGGACAACACCGATCCTTGCCATTGCCCAAACACACCTCGGCGCTCGATCGTGACATTCGGCCACAACACCGAGTTCAGCATCCCAGAGGCATCATTGGTCCGAATCGCCCAACGCTCGTTGTCATTGAGATCCAAGCCCCATTGCCAAGGGCCTTGATCGATGCTGAGGTTGAAGCCTGTGGTATCAGAGGTGGATGGGGCCGATAAGCGCATCATGGGGCTGGGGGGTGTTCTCAAAGAATAGTTGTCCATCAGGTGATCGACTGAGGCGCGATAGGCATCAACAGTCAGTCGGTCGATGACACCCAGATCTTCAAACCGGCCTTTGATCCGCACCGTATCGCTGTCTGATCGGGGAGAGTCCATGCCCGCACCGGCAAACAAGGTATCGCGAAGCCGCTGGGCATCGACACTCACCACCAGCTCGGTTTGCTCGTTGGGCGTATAGCCCAGCAACACCGCCGCACTTTTGTCTTTGAAGGCCGAGCGGACCTCTTCGCCTTGGCCGTCTGTGTAGTTGTCTGCTTCCATGGTCGATCCCAGCAAACGAACGTAGGCGTTGCTTTGTCCCGCCGCCACATCAAAGGCCGCGTCTTCCACCGAGCCATTGCCTCGGTAACCCAAATGCGCCTCAAATCTGGGCGCTTCGCCCGGGGCAAAGCGTTCGGTGTTTCTCTCAAAAACAATGCTCCCGCCTGGGCCAGAAGCTCGGGATAGACTGGCCACCCCGCGGGTGATGCTGATGGTGTCATAGCCACTGGTGGGTGCATACGCACTGGGTGGGTCCATGCGGTTGGGGCAGGCGCCTTGGATCATCGCGCCATCCATCACCACATTGAGTCTTGTTTGTCCCAAGCCCCGAATCACGGGGTCAGTCCCGTGACCACCCATTCGAGAGCCCGAGACCCCCAACAGGTCTCTGAGCAATTCACCGGATTCTTTGCCCGGAGTCATGGCATCGGTTTGCCAGGTGTTTTGTTGCCCGGAGCGCATCGGCGAGATCGACGTGACGGTGTCGATCCCTTCCTCGTTGTTCTCTGTATTGTCTGTTGTTTGAGCCCAGGTGGTGGCGCTCAATGACAACGCCACCAGGCAGCTGGCAGCACGCGCAGTCATCCATCGCATGGTTGTGTCCTTTTCTTAAATGTAAAAACGAAAAAATTTAAGTGGGCAAGGACGCTTGAGGTGGTGCACGCAGGCTGGGTTGGATCCAGCGGGTGGTGGGAAGAACAAATGAATTGAGATCGACTTGATCGTGAGCATGTGCCAGCCATAAGTGGCCAAGCACATAGGCCTTGGGGCCATCGGCAATGGGCAACACACCCGCCCATGGACAATTGGGGTTCTCGTTGTCGTGGCTGTTGCTGTTGCTGTCGGTCTGATCACCTGCCCAAACGTGGATTACACCGTCGACGGTACAAAGCTCGACCCATTGACCCGCCGCCGGCATGAAACCGGCAGGCACCATGGCTTTGACCATCAAGGCCAAGGCCAAGACCCATGCGATGCGGGCAGAGCTGGATGGGTGTCGATTCATTATTAAAGTATAAGGGATTTTCGCATGACCCATATGTTCCAAGGTGCCATGTAAACCAGTGTTAATCGGTCTAATGGATTGTAAAAGCGCATGCAAAATAGCCAAGATTTTTCGGCGCAGCCAGATGACGAATGGGAGAAAACATGATGGGCATTCAAACAAGCCAAGTGTTGCGGGCAACGCAAAACTAATCTATGATTGTATCCTTCAGGCACAAAGGCCTGGCCAAGTTTTATGCTGTTGGGTCGAGTGCTGGCATTCAAGCCAAGCACGCGCAGCGGTTGAGGGCGCTATTGGGGTTTTTGGATGTCGTGACCAGCCCTGAAGACATGCGAAGCGAGCAATTTGGCCTGCATCGACTCAAAGGACGGCAAAAAGATCGATGGTCAGTTCGAGTCAATAAAAACTGGCGATTAACTTTTGAGATCAGAAACAGAAAAGTTTACGAATTAGATTATGAGGATTATCACTGATGCCGATGCATAACCCACCCCACCCAGGTGAATTCATCAAAGAAATGTTTCTTGAGCCATACGGCATCACAGCGAGGCAATTGGCGATCAAGCTTGCCGTCGCACCCTCGACATTGACGCGCATCTTAAATGGACAAGCCGGCATCAGTGCAGAGATGGCTGTGAGGTTATCCAAAGCGCTGGGGCCCTCGCCAGAGTCTTGGATTCAGATGCAGGTCAACCATGCGTTGTGGCATGCCAAGCGGTCGGTGAACTTAGATGAGGTGGAAAAGATCAACTTTAAAGCGGCTTAGCTTAGGTGATGATTTGATTTTGTTGGTGCACGATCTATAGAGTGCTTACGCGCTCAATGCGCCATTCTTGTATTCGATTCCAGGTTTTGATGTTCTGATTGGGGGTAAGCCCGCATTGGCCCAGTCTGGACTC
>JAGYMV010000045.1 GCA_018400355.1 Wenzhouxiangella sp. | reverse complement strand
TTCGACATAGTGGGCATTGCCACCAGAAAGATGCGAGGTACGGTATTGCTCTTTTAGCTGCTTGGTCATGATCCGAGGCTACTCGTGCCGAGGTCACAAAAATTCAACCTTTGATTATACCGATGACGAGCGGGTTTGGGGCGGTCTTGCCCCATATCCTTGAGTAAAAAGATTATCGGCTGAAGAGCAGTCGGGCGCCGGTTGGCTCCATCGCCCCGCAGCCAGTCATCATCTAGACGTATCGGTGGATGCCAGCGGCCATGGCCTCGGCATTGCCGATATAGGTCTGGGGCGTCAATGCCAACAGCTTGGCTTTGGCGGTCTCAGGCAATTCAAGCGTTTCGATGAACCCACGCACGGCTTCGGCGTCTATGGTCTGCCCTCGGGTGAGTGACTTCAGGCGCTCATAGGGGTTGGGCAATTGGTGGGCTCGCATGACCGTTTGAATCGCCTCGCCCAGCACTTCCCAAGCCCCCGCCAGATCCGCATCGATTGGCTGCCGATTGGCTCGGATGCGGCCCAACCCCCGGCTCAGAGAATGCCAAGCAAGCAGGGTGTAGCCCAACGCAGAGCCCAGACTGCGTTGCACGGTTGAGTCGCTCAAGTCGCGCTGGAAGCGAGAAATGGGGAGCTTGTCTGCCATGTGTCCCCACAAGGCGTTGGCCAAACCCAGATTGCCTTCCGAGTTCTCAAAATCAATGGGGTTGATCTTGTGGGGCATGGTTGAAGAGCCGACCTCACCCTCGATCAACTCTTGGGCAAAATAACCCCAGCTGATGTAGCCCCAAATGTCCCGAGCCAGGTCGAGGCAGATGGTGTTGATTCGCATCAAGGCATGGGCCAATTCGGCCATGTAATCGTGCGGTTCGATCTGTGTGGTGTACGGGTTCCAGACCAAACCAAGATCTTCAATCACATCACGCGCCAGGCTCGGCCAGTCGACCTCGGGGGCGGCGATGAGGTGCGCGTTGAAATTGCCCACCGCGCCATTGAGTTTTGCGGTGATCTCAATTTGAGCCAAACCGCGACGTTGTCGTCTTAAGCGAAACACCACATTGGCCAATTCCTTGCCCAGGGTGGTTGGGCTGGCCGTTTGCCCGTGGGTCCGTGACAGCATGGCTTGATCGGCCAACTCAATGGACATGGATTCCAAGCGCTGGTCAAGCGATGCCAACACAGGATCAATCTGCTCATCGAGCGCGGTTTTCAAGATCAGCGCCCAAGCGACGTTGTTGATGTCTTCGGAGGTGCAGGCAAAATGAATGAATTCAGCATGGGGTGCCAAGGTTGGGCGCTTGGCGAGTTGGTCTTTTAACCAGTACTCGACGGCCTTGACGTCGTGATTGGTGGTGGCCTCAATGGTTTTGACCGCTTGGGCGTCTTCGTCGCCAAAGCCTTCCCAAAGCCCATCTAAGAACCGCTCATCACCTGCATCGAGTGCCGGCAGTGCCGAAAACTCCGGGCACTGGGCCAGCGCTTTGAACCAAGCGGTTTCGACGCGGACGCGCTGTCGAATCAGGCCAGCTTCAGAGCACAGGGTGGCGAGAGGCTCAAGCTTTTTTGCATAACGCCCATCGAGTGGGGAGAGCGCGTTTAAGGGGGATTTGTCCATGGTGTCTTATGATACTGGAGTTGGGTTTTCAACGGTGGGGAGATCGTTGATCTCCCCGACTTGGATGCGGCCATTGGCCCCATTGGCTGAGTCTGTGTAGAGGGCATCCCCGGTGCTCAGTGTCGCTCGAACCACCGCCAAGGCATGGTCACCCGCTTGTTCGATGATGACCCCGCAGGGTTTGTTGGCGCCCGAGTCGCGGTCATCGCCTGTCGCATACACAGGATGATCGGGGCTGAGCGTGGGAGAGTCGCCATGGAGCGAGAGCAAGACCAGATGTTGTTTGATCTGACCGCGGTAGTGAATTTTTGCAATCACCTCTTGCCCCGGATAACACCCTTTTTTGTAGCTGAGCCCACCCAATCTCTCTAACCCAAGGGATTGCGGTAAGAAGCGCGTGCTCAACTCGGGGCACAACCAAGCCAAGCCAGCGTCTAGATCGGCTCGGCGCCAGCTGGCGACACCTGCTGGGTCATCGGTGCTGTTCGTGGCCGCTTCGGCCACCACCAAGACGCGGTCGGGGTCATGGGCCAGTCTCGGATGTTCTTTGCCGGTTTGTGGTGACGACCAGTCTCCCATGACCGGTTGTGGCGCACCCACACGGACCTGGCGACCAATGGTGTAGGGCGATAGCGCGCGTGCGGTGCTGGCGGCTTGGTTTGTCGGGACGACCCAGTCCACACCAGATTCACTGACTCGGACTAACATGACCACAATGACTTGGCCTTGGGCGTTGCACCAGGCAGCAGGTTGCCATTGGTCTGGGCCAAGGGCCAAAAGATCCGATGTGACCTGCGACTGGCTAAATGCCAGCGCATCTTGGCCTTCGATTCTGATCGCGTTGAGGTGAGGCAGTCGCTGCATGCGATTAAATAGTGGCCATTTGGCGGGATTGCTTGCCCATATCGAGGTCAAACCTTTTATACTGTGTGCTCATGAAAGAACATAATACGGCAAAGTCCAAAACATCATCAGAGGATCGCACTCTACCCGAGGCCAAAACAGCTGTTTTAGCCCCCAAAGAAGTGGGCGGGCGGAAAGAGGGTCTTGAGCCAACACGCTATGGTGATTGGGAAAAAAATGGCCGTTGTATCGATTTTTAAGCTGAGTGTTTTTCAACAAATTTAAAAAAACTGGGTGATGTCATTTATGTCGATGCAAGAAAGACCTCTTTCACCGCACCTGCAAGTCTATCGGCCACAATGGACCTCTGTGTTGTCCATCAGCCACCGCCTCACTGGCGTGTTGCTGAGTGTGGGCCTGATTCCGCTGGTGGTCTGGCTCGTGGCTTTGGGTTCAGGGCCCGATGCATTTTCCTCTGTCCAGGCGTTTTACTCGCAGCCATTGATGACCATCGCTTGGGTTGCTTGGACCTTTGCGCTCTTTTATCACTTATGTAACGGCGTTCGACACCTGTTTTGGGATGCCGGGTACTTGTTGGATCTCAAAGGCGCGTTTGTTTCCGGGATGACGGTGGTGGTTGTGGCCATCACGCTCACGGTGATCAGCTGGGGGGTGTGGCTATGAAGCTCAGAAATCCGCTCGCCAATGCGCTCAATCATGGTTCGGCTGGTGACGGTGTGGGGCACTGGTGGGCACAGCGGCTGAGTGCCATTTTGTTGTTGGTGTTGATCGGCTGGGTGGTTTATGCGTTCACCGTGTTGGCAGGCGCCAATTATCAAGAGGCCAGTGAATGGCTAGGTCAGCCCATCCAGGCGGCTTTGGCGGCTTTGTTTGTGCTCACGGCGCTGTATCACGCCACGCTGGGTCTACAGGTGGTGATTGAAGATTACATCCATCACCGTGCAACAGAGATCATTTTGCTGGTGGCGATCAAGCTGGCTGCTGTGGTGGCCGCGGTTTTGGTTGTCTTTGCACTCTTTTCTATCGCATCAGGAGCTTAAATGAGCCAGTCCTACGCTATAACCCGACACGAATACGATGTCTTGGTGATCGGTGCTGGGGGTGCGGGTTTGCGCGCCACAATGGGCCTTGCCGCCACTGGGCTGACAACCGCCTGCATCAGCAAAGTATTCCCAACTCGCTCGCACACGGTGGCCGCTCAAGGTGGCATGAGTGCGGCATTGGGCAACATGGGTGAAGATGACTGGCGCTGGCACATGTACGACACCATCAAAGGGTCTGACTGGCTTGGGGATCAGGACGCCATCGAGTATATGTGTCGCGAAGCCATCCCATCGGTGATTGAGTTGGAGCATTTTGGGGTGCCGTTTTCCAGAACGGAAGAGGGTAAGATTTATCAGCGGCCGTTTGGTGGAATGACCACGCGTTTTGGTGAAGGAACAGCGCAAAGGACCTGCGCGGCGGCAGACCGGACAGGGCACGCCATTTTGCATACCCTCTACCAGCAGTCTTTGAAACACCAAGCGCAGTTTTTTATTGAGTATTTTGCCCTTGACTTGATCATGGATGACGATGGGACCTGTTGTGGGGTCATGGCCTGGGATCTGGCCACCGGCACCTTGCATGAGTTTCGTGCCCACGCGGTGATTTTGGCAACAGGTGGCTATGGCCGCGCCTATTTCTCGTGTACATCGGCACACACCTGCACCGGTGACGGCAACGGCATGGTATTGCGCGCCGGCTTGCCTTTGCAGGACATGGAGTTTGTGCAATTCCACCCCACAGGTGTCTATGGGGCAGGGTGCCTGATCACCGAAGGTGTTCGGGGTGAGGGCGGTTACCTCACCAACTCCGAGGGTGAGCGTTTCATGGAGCGCTATGCACCCAATGCGAAAGATTTGGCCTCTCGCGATGTGGTCTCTCGATCGATGACCATTGAGATTCGGGAAGGACGTGGCGTTGGGCCCAAAGGTGACCACATCCATCTGAACTTGCAGCACCTAGGCGGCGATGTGATCCACGAACGTTTGCCAGGCATCGCTGAGACAGCACGCATTTTTGCCGGCGCGGATGTGACCAAAGAGCCCATCCCCGTGTTGCCGACTGTGCATTACAACATGGGTGGCATCCCCACCAATTACCACGGCGAAGTGGTCACGTTGCGAGACGGTGATCCCGATGCAGTGGTTCCAGGGCTGTATGCCATCGGCGAGGCGGCGTGTGTGTCGGTGCATGGCGCCAATCGTTTGGGTTCAAACTCCTTGCTCGACTTGATTGTGTTCGGACGCGCAGTGGCCAAGCGTTGTGGTGAAACCATCAAGCCTGGCCAAAACCACCGGACTTTGTCGCCTGAAAAAACAGACGCCATCATCGGTCAGTTTGATCAAGTCCGTCATGCCGATGGCTCCACCACAACGGCTGAAATTCGTGATGAGATGCAGCAGGTGATGCAGCGCGATGCGGCGGTCTTTAGAACCTCGAAGACGTTGGCAGAAGGTGTTGAGAGCATTCAGAAGGTCAATGCTGCTTTTGATGATGTCAAAGTCACCGACCGGTCGCTCATCTGGAACTCAGATTTGGTGGAAACGCTCGAGCTTCGAAACCTGTTGGGTAACGCGGTGACCACCATGGTCTCGGCTGAAAATAGGAAAGAGAGTCGGGGCGCGCACGCGCACGAGGATTTTCCAGATCGTAACGATGAGCAATGGATGAAGCACACGCTGATTTGGGAAAAAGAAAATGGTGAAACCACCATTGATTATCGGCCCGTCCATATGTACACATTAAGCGATGATGTTGAAGTGGTGCCTGCGAAGGCGCGAACTTACTAATTTAAGGACTGATTGCGACCATGGCTGAGTTTCGTTTACCGAAAAATTCACGTATTCAGAAAGGACAACACTTCCCTGCGCCAAATGGCGCAAAGCGGGTCAAGACCTTTCAGGTCTACCGCTGGAGCCCAGATGACGCTGAAAATCCTCGAGTGGATCGCTATGAGATCGACTTAGACGATTGCGGTCCAATGGTGCTCGACGCCATGATTAAGATCAAAAATGAAATGGACCCAACGCTGACCTTCAGGCGTTCATGCCGAGAGGGCATCTGTGGTTCTTGTGCATTCAATATTGACGGTGTGAACACACTGGCCTGCATCACCGCGATTGATGAAATCAAAGGCGATGTCAAGCTCTATCCGTTGCCACACTTGCCGGTCATCAAGGATTTGGTGCCGGATTTGACGCATTTTTACGCACAATATGCTTCCATCAAGCCCTGGATTCGGACACAGAGTGCGCCCTCACCAGACAAAGAGCGGTTGCAGTCGCATGAAGACCGCGCCAAGATCGATGGCTTATATGAGTGTATTTTGTGTGCGTGTTGCTCGACCTCATGCCCCAGTTACTGGTGGAATGGCGACCGCTATTTGGGCCCAGCCATTTTGCTTCAAGCCTATCGTTGGTTGGTCGACTCGCGGGATGAGGCAACCGGCGAGCGCTTGGATGAGCTCGAAGATCCTTTCAAGCTCTATCGCTGCCACACCATTATGAACTGTGCTCGGACGTGCCCCAAAGGCCTCAACCCAGCCAAAGCCATCGCCGAAATCAAGCAAATGATGCTGGCGCGACGCAGTCTGTAGTTCGGGCTGGCATGTCAACGCCACCATCCAATCCAGTGTCCGATGAGGTTCGCCGGCTGCGCTGGCGCTG
>JAGYMV010000044.1 GCA_018400355.1 Wenzhouxiangella sp. | reverse complement strand
ACGCCCACACGCCCAGAGTCGCGAGCGTGGCACCGATGACGGGCGTGATCAGCGCGGTCACAATCATCACGCCATATTCTTTGATGGTGAAGAGTTGTCGGGCACTTTTGAGCTCTTGATACGCTCGTATGCCCATATCCAAAAGAAACAGACACAACAGACCAGCAAATAAGTCGACCACAAAAGGTGAGACTTGGGCCATGCCTTTTTGACCAGTCAGAGCGCCAACCAGCATGCTGCCCATGATCAAAAACACCGAGCCGTTGAGAGCAGATTCGTGCAAAACGGTCTTCCAACGAATGGCCGAGGCAGTACCAGCGTAGAACAAGGAGATGCCCACAATGATCGCAGGTGCTTCCATCAGCGCCATGGCGGCCACCATGTAGCCATCCCACTCGATCCCAAAATTATCAAGATAGCCGGTCGCTGCGATAAAGGTCACCGCACTGATCGATCCATAGGTGGCGGCAATGGCGGCGGCAGTGGCTCGAGTGAACCAGCGTTTGGTGAATTGAAACAAAATAAAGGGCACCAAAGCACTCAAGGCGACTGCAAAAAAAAGCGTCCTTGCCATCAGCCAATCGGGTGGTCCATCGACCAAAGCAGCGCCGCCTTTAAAGCCAATGGCAAACAGCAAATACAGACTTAAGAATTTTGAAATCTGGCTGGGGATGCCCAGATCACTTTTGACCATGACAGCCAGACCGCCCAGAAAGAAAAATAAAACCGGTGGGGAGAGGAAGTTGGTTAAAAAGAGATCAATCACATCGCATCCTTAAGTATTTTTAAAATCACAGCACGTTTTTCTTTGGGGGCATCAAAACACTGGCCAACATCATGCCAGTGGTCAATGCAATGGCAATAATCGCTGTCAACAGGGCGGTTTCAATCCCTGTGACCACATCATCGCTCAAAAGACTGGTGACGCTCCGAAAACCAATGCTTCCGGGCACGAGCACAATCAGCCCTGGGATGTGCATGATTGATCCAGGACGCCCGGTGAGAGACACAAACACATTGCCCGAGATGCCCACCGCCAGCGCACCTAAGAAAGCGCCAATCACAGGGGCACCCAAGGTGTTACCCAGACCCGCCAAAAGCCAGGCCACCACGCAGGCCAAAAACATCCATGGCCAATCTTTTTTGTGGGCCTGATTTAACAGCATCAAACCCGCAGCGGCCAAACTCAAACCAACAAAGCTGGTCAGATACACCCGATCTGGGCTGTAGGTGACCGGCACCGGGCCCACCAATGCTTGCCCCAGCACACCACCAATGACCATCCCCAATCCCAACAAGGCCAGCACCGTCAAACCAAAGGCCAGCCGTGAGGAGCCAGAGACCACATGCCCGGTGGCCAGTTCTCGGGCAGCCACGGTTAAGTCCATCCCAGGCAGTAAGACAATCATGCCGGCGGTGACGGCGGGCAGCAAGGCGGTGGTGGGGTCTAGCCCGCACCAAATGGTGCCCAAGAACGTGACCAGAGTCGCGGCCAATGGCGTGATCAGACGAGAGCGCTCAACATGACGTCTGAGGGTTAAAACGGCCGTGCCCACGACCAGCCCGAGGCCACAAGAGAGCAAGGCCTCTTTTAGCCCGCCACCCAATATGGGTGCAATGCCTGTCGCCAGTATCGCAAACCCAAGCAATTGCCAGCCCCAGCCATAGAGTGGTGGGGCTTGATCGATGGCTCGCACCTGTTCATCGGCTTTTTCTGGTGTGATCTCGTGGTCGGCTAAGGCCCGCATGACCTCGGTTAAATCAGCCAATTTGGACAAATTGGCGCTGCCGGGGTCGGAGCGAGCTAAAAACGTTTGCTGTTTGGAACCATCACCCAATGACACCAGCAAAGCGGTGGGGGTGGAAAAGAATTCAGCCGTCAGGCCCAGTCGTTGCGCCATGATCTGCATGGCCGCTTCCAATCGGTGAGAGGGCGATCCGACGTGAAGCAGGGCGCGCCCCAGATTGATGACTAGGCTGGCGTAATGACTGGCCTCATATGGGTGCGGTTCATCGGCAGGCGGTTGAGGCGTTTGATTGGTCACAACACCGTATTGTATAGCGTCTTCAGGGTCGGTGCTATGGCCCCATCTGGGCCCAGTCTAATGGGTGGGTTGAACAAAAAAGTCAGGGCCCTCAGGGCTCAGGTGCAGTGCTTTTTTGACCAGCAAGGACCCACCCAAGGCGCAGGTGGTGAGTGTGCTCACAATGCGTTGAGCCGCTTGGCCATCACCATAAGGATTCTCCATCCCAGCCAAGCTTTCTTTGAATGCTTTGGATTGTGCTTTTGCTGCCCCTGCAATGATGGCTTCTTTTTCAGCGACCACATCAATGATGTTGGCTGCCCGCTCTCGGCCTTGTTGCCTCAAGCCCACATTGACACACGGCAACCCTAGGGAGGGTGTCTCCATGATGCCGCTGCTGGAATTGCCAATCATGAGCTTGGCTTGTTGCAACAAGCTCCAGTAGTGGATGGGTCCCAGATTGGTATAGAGCCTCCCATCTGGCCGGCGTTTACAAAATGCCTTGGCTTGATCAATGATGATTTGGTGACCGGTGTCGGCGTTTGGGAAACTAAAGACAAACGGCCCATCGAGCTCCTCTAGTGCCGCAAAAAGGGCTTGAACTTCTCGATCTGAGTCATCAGAAAGCGTCACTGGATGAAACGCGATGATGCTTGGTGGCACCGCCAAATCAATGCCCAATGCGTGCTCGATCTCTTCTCGATTGAGCAGCTTGGAGTGGGTGAGATGGTCGAGTGAGGGCGCGCCGGCCCTCACCACGCGCCAGCTCTCTTCACCCATGGCCATCACCCTCCGTCGTGCCAATGGCGTTGAGACAAAGTGCAGATGGGCCAGCTTTGTCAATGCATTGCGAATGGCATCATCAATCGCGCCCTCACTGATTTCACCGCCTTCAATGTGCGCAATGGGTATGCGCAACGCTGTTGCAACAGCAGCGGGTGCCAACATTTCATATCGATCAGCAATCAAAAGAAGCACATCGGGTCTGAGTTGCCCGAGCACATCGGCCAAGCCCAGACTTGCCATGCCAATGGTTTTGGCCATGCCAACATCGGTGTCAGAATCCAGCAAAGCTTCGACACGTGCTTCAATCACAAAGCCATCCTCTGTGATTTGCTCGGCGCTGAGACCAAAACCAGGCGCCAAATGAGAGCCGCTCACCAACAGCCGCAAGTCCACGTCAGGGTGTTCTTGGAGGCCTTTTAGCACCCAGTAAAGATGAGAATAATCGGCTCTCGAGGTGGTGATGACCGCAATGCGTCGCATGTTATCCAGCGCAGTAGCCGCCATCGACCAAATAGGTGTTGCCTGAGACACCAGAGCTTGCATCACTGAGCAAAAACGCCGCCATGTGGGCACACTCTTCATTGGTGACGTAGCGGCCCATGGGGATGCGCGTGGTGAAAGCTTGTTTGACCACCTCACCTTGCCCTGGCTTCGATTGCTCTTCAATCGAGCGCATCATGCGATTGTCTACTGGACCTGGATTGAGCGTGTTGACTCGGATGCCCTTAGGGCCCAATTCTGAGGCCAGGCTTCGCATGAGCCCAATCAGGGCGTGCTTGCTGGCCACATAGGGGCAAAGCCCGGGTGCACCACGAAGTCCAGCCACACTGGAGGTCATGACAATGCTGCCCCCACCCGAACGCTCTAATGCGGGTAAGGCTGCTTGAACGCCCAATCGCACACCATGAAAATTGACATTGAACACATCTTCCCAAGCCGACTCGCTCTGTTGTTCAAAAGGCGCAACTTGCCCCTCAATGCCGGCGTTTAAAAACACACCATTTAATTGACCAAAGCTTTGCTCGGCCAAATCGACCATGGCTTGGTTGTCTGCTGCTTGCGTGACATTGACCGCCAAGCCAACAGCATGTTGACCCAGTTCTTCGACCAGGTCTTGGACCTTGGATGCATCTAGGTCTGAGACCACCACGCGCCCACCACGCGCAATAATGGCCCGTGCTGTGGCTCGTCCAATCCCACCCGTGGCACCCGTGATGGCAACAACATGATTTTTAAAATCAGACACAAGGCACTCCTTGACTATACGGTGACTGTCTCAAATGGTAACGCAGGCCGATGATCTGTGGGGCCTCATTGGGCTCGAGCGCTTTGTTGACTATAAAACGCCCAGAGCGCGAGAGAAGCAACAGAGCGCCATGGGCTCCAAGGCTCAGCCATGGCCGCCGCCTCTTTTGGGGTGGGTCGGGTATTGAGCTTGGCCAGCATTCGAACGCCTTCTTGTAAAGCCAAGTCATTGGGTGCGAAGACATCCAGATGCCCCAGCGAAAATAGGGCATACATCTGCGCTGTCCAGCGGCCAATGCCGGTGACACTGACCAATGTCTCGATCACGTCCTCAGTGTTGTATGTGGCCAAGCGCTCATAGTCGATGTTGGCATGGGCAAGCGCTTTGGCGTAACGAATCTTTTGGTGTGACAGGCCCACCGCTCGGAGTGTCTGATCATCTGATTTTAAAATGGCTCTGGGTCTGTCTAGTTTGGCATCAACCAGGCGTTGCCATATCGTCTTGGCGGCGGCAGTGCTCAGTTGCTGAGACACGATGCTTCCCAAAAGTCCTGAAAAACCACCAGGTTTATGTCTCAGGGCCAATGGGCCTGTGATCTCAAAGACCTGTTTGAATCTAGGGTCGGTGGCCTCAAGCCAGCGCGATCCCTCGATCAGCGTGTCTTCGTTTAGGGAGTTCATCTGTTTTTTGTGGCTAAGTCACGCATGCTCTTCAATCACCTTCAGCACATCGTGGCGGGGTAAATACAGAGCCGTGGTGATCGGTTCGCTACCAAGATTTTTGAACAAGGACGCATAGATGGCCAGTTGCGCTTGGTAGCGCTCCGCTTCTTGCGCCAAAAAGCCGGCCAAGTCACCACCCGCGTGGTGTCCTGATTTGTAATCAATGATCCAGCGTCGGCCATCGGCATCAATGAATGTTCGATCAATGATGGCATTGACCCACTGTCCATCGACCCATCCGCCCAGCGCATACTCACATTGAGCGTCTTGATGCTGACCGCTCAACACCCATTGCCCCGTTGGGCTTTGTAGCACGGAGCCAAAGGTTTTTCTGAGTTCTGTCGCCAACTGTTTCGCGGTGTCTGGACGCGTCCCCATCAGTGCGAGCAGAGTGGGGATTTGTTCAAGCAAGCGATGGATGTCATGGTCTTGGATGTTCTCAATCCCGACTTTGCCCACCGCCTCAAGCAAATAATGAATCACCGTGCCACTGCGTCTGGCTTGAGCGCCAGCCCAATTGAATTCCACCTCATCAAAACGCATATGAGGTGTTGCTGTGGGTTTCCACGCCAGTGCGTTTGGCCAGGTGGGCGACCAGCCTGTGGGTGGGCGATGAAGTGATTGGTCGATGACGGGTTTGCTTTCAGTCATCTCTGGGTCATCCAAAGCGACTTCTTCGGTGCTGTCATTTGTGTCGCTGGGTATGTGAGCTTGTGCGGATTGAGCCATCGAAGATTCAAACGCAGCACTTAAGGTGGGCCAGACGGTCTCAAGTAAGCTGCCACTGACGGGTTTGAAGTCTTTTTCGGTTGAAGGTTGGATGATGGCACTCAGCCACAGCGTCTTTTTGGCGCGGGTGGTGGCCACATACATCAATCGAAGAGATTCATAGCGCTCTCTCAAGCGCTGTTCCCTCTTGATCAGCGAGACCCTTGGTGAGGCCGCATCATCGCTTGATGCACTCAGTGGCGCGATCAAGACCCCTTGTTCTTGATTGTCCAGAGGCACGGGTAGCCAATAAAGCAGTGATGTATCGGATTGATTGGGTTTGGCTTGGAGGTTGGGGATCACCACCACATCCCACTCAAGCCCTTTGGCCGCATGCATGGTCAACACATCGAGTTTGACATCGGGGGTGTTGGGTCCGCCATCGGTGTGCGAGCTTTCCAGCCATTCAAGAAAATCATTCCAGTCGGTCATGAGCCCATTGGCTTCGGCCTGGGCCAACGCATCGAGATAGGCATTGGCTTCGCTGATTTGCTGGTCGGGGTTGTGATGGACATGACAAGCCGGCCCGCCCAACCGATGCCAAGCGCCCTCAACCAATTCCGCCAATGAGCGGCGGCCATACAGATCTGCGGCATGGTCCAAAAGATCAAACACCCGTGTGGCATGTGCCTTGGCTTGGCTTGGCAAGGT
>JAGYMV010000043.1 GCA_018400355.1 Wenzhouxiangella sp. | reverse complement strand
TGCATGGGATCGCCCACACCAAAAAGCGTTCGCTGGGGCTCAGCGTCCCAGCCTTGGAGCAGTTTTTCTAACAAGCGAAATTGAGTTTGGTTGGTGTCTTGGTACTCATCGACCAAAATGTGCTGGATGGTCCGATCCAAATAAAGCGCCAAATCACTAAAACCCGACGCTTCATCACCCAAGCCTTGTAACGCAGCACTGCTCAGGGCGGTGAAATCGCTCTGGCCAGTTTGAGCAAACAGCAGCGTCAGTCGGACAGCCGCCGCGCGCAGCACATCAACCAACGCTTCAAGAATCTCCCATTCGGCATCGCTGTAATGTGGGTCGGGTTGATGGGTGACTTCCAACAACAAATCGGCGACATCGGTTGCGCTCTCTAGGGACTCTAAGATCGCGGTGATTTGATCTTTCTGGATGCTCTTGGGTGGAAAGCCATGGGTTTTCGTGAGCGTTTTCCTCCACCCACCTTGTTTTTTCACCAACACATCGGCGAGGGTTTGCCACACCTTCAGCTGCGCAATCGTGGGCTGCGGCAACTCGCTTAGGCCGGCCAATAGAGCGACCGGTGAATCGGCTGCATCGTTGTCTTTTAGCCAATGGCCAGCCTCAGACAAGGCCCCCAGCAATTGAGGCAGTTCCACGCCTTTTTTTTCAAAGGCGGCCACCAAAGCGTCTCTGGCATCACGCAAGGTCCGCTCAACCACCCATGACAGCAAGGCATCTTGGTCAGAGCGGTCCAGCGCGCCGTTGGAGCCAATGATTCTTAGCCACTGTTCTCTTTTCGCCAAAAGTTGGGCGATCAAAGACTCCACTTGGTGGTGGTTGTGGTCGCACCAAGCCAGCAGCTTTTGGCGGGCTTCATTGGAGGTGCCTAGAGCGTCTTTGCCTTCGAGCGCTTCACGCGCGGCTGCCCGATAAAGCCGTTGGGGTTGATCGGCGGGGCGGGGCACGGGCCCCAGTTGAGAGGCGATGGGCATGGTGCGCGCCAGCGAGTGACAAAAGCTGTCAATGGTCCGAATCTGCATCCGCTGTGGATTGTCCAGCAGGCCCCACTGAGCGACTTTCTCCCGAATGGCATGGGCGCGCTCTTGGATACCCTGCTCATAAGACGCCCATTGTTCGCGCTGGGGGTCTAGGTAACCGAGGATGCGTCGGCGCATCTCAGCGGCCGCTTTTCTGGTGAAGGTGATCGCCAGAATTTCCTCAGGCGCCTCGACGCGCGCCAACAGCGCAATGTAGCGTTCGACCAACAGGGTCGTTTTGCCTGAGCCAGCTGGCGCTTGCACAACGACCGATCGATCGGGTTCTACAGCCAAGCGACGGGCATTTGCATCACTCATGGGCGCCACCTGCTTGAGCGGCACCCGCTTCCAAATCAAAGAAGGCCTGTCGTTCGGCGATGCGGCAAACCGCTTTCAAATGGCAGTACCGACAAACAATGGGTTTGACTGGATCAACCGCCGCTTGGCCTTGTTGATATTCACTCGCCAAAGACTCCAGCCCTTGGCGCCAGGCATCCAGCAGCTCTTGCCAGTCATCAATGGCTTTGAAAGGAGCCCGCCTGTAATTTTCGATGGCTTCTATTCCATCAATCTGGGTGTCGCCCGAGGCAAAGCCATCGAACTTGGCTTGATCTTTGCCCACTCTGGCAAACGCAATGGCCTTGGGCGGGGGGTCTAAGGTCAGCGCATAAGCCGGCAGTTGACCGTCTTTTAGGCGGACACTTGGGTTCCAGTCGCTGCGACTGGTTTTGCCGGTTTTGTAGTCAATGACCACGCGCTCACCGGTCTCGAGGCGGTCAATGCGATCGGGTTTGCCTTCTAAAATCAGGGGCCCGATGGACAAGGTCATTTTGTCTTCCAAGTGTTCGGTGACAAAACCTGGACGGTGCCGCTCAAGCGCCAACCAACGAACCACTTTGGGAACGACGTTTTGAATTTCTAAGTGCTGGCCTTGAGCATCCAATGCTCTCGGGAATTGGGCCACATATTCCGCCAGTCGTTGTTCAACAAGCGCGGTGACCTTCTGTTGGAGTGCGGGATCGTCCAGCTGAGCCAAGCCCTCTGAATCGTGCGTTTCTTTCCAAAAGCGCTCCAGCACATCATGGACCAGGGTGCCACGGTCTTTTGCGGGCATGCCGGGCTTGGGCTCACGGTGCTCTTTGGCTTTTAAGCGATGAATGCCAAATGCGCGAAACGGGCAAGCGGATTGATCATTGAGCAGTCGAATGCCACCAGTGGTTTGCCCAGCCTCTGCCTGAGGCCCTTGGGTGTCATCACAGACCTTCTCTAATGCCACAGGTGAAAACGGCATGGGTTGTAGCGGTTCGGTGTGGCTGACGTTCTCCCACTCGATCCATTGCTGCAGTAGGCGGGTTGGTTTGAGTGTCAGCGTCTCATCGCCGATCGGGTGGCTGGCTTCAATGTGGGGTGCCATAGACAGTAGGCCACTGAGTTGGTGCTTGGCCAAAGTGACGGCACCTTCTGGGGTGCTCATTAAGATGTCGGTTTGCATGATGCCAGGGATCAATGGATCACGGCGTGCCTGACTGGGCCAGGTTTCATGGTCCATGCCAGTGAGCCAAGCCGCATCGAACGCGGAGCCCATGGCCTCTTGAACCCCCAAAATAGAGATGGGCGTGCCGGGGTCTTGTTCCCGAAACAAGACATCGCTGGCCATGGCCTGGATCTGGGTCAAGGCGGCCTGTCGCGAGACGCCCTGTTGTTCGGGCACATTCAAAGCCCCCAAGCCACTGTGGTCTTCCAATACACGATGCCAGTGTTGCAGCGTCTGATATTCGATGCTGTTGAGGGTTCGCCCAAACCCAAAACCCAGTGCGGAGAGTTCTTGCTGAAACTGTTCAGCCCAATGCTCAGAATCGGTTGAGCTGGGTGATTTGTCCCGCTGCCGTTGCCAAGCGGTCAGCCCTTTCGCCAAGAGCGAGCAACCACCCTCACGGGCATATCGGATCAGTGTTTTGAGATCCAGCCAATGGGGTTGCCGGTCATTGAGTTTGAGAATGAGGCGGTGGCGCGATGCTTTTTCGGTTGGCCATCCTTTAAGCCAAGGTGAGCGCAGCAGACGAGCGGCATCGGGTTGGCTCATGCGGTGGGTGTTCAGCTTGAGTATGGCCAACGCATCGGCCACCATGGGGGTTTGGTTGAGCGGATGGCCCAGTGAGATGTGCCAGCTCGGTGGCGCATCTGGCTCAAGGCAAAACGCGGGTGGGTCGAGTACAGCCCTTAGATTTTTTTCCACGCGGCTCAATGTTTGGCCCAGATTGGGAATGACAATCGCCACCCGCTCATTGGGCCTCGCTTGGATCCAGTCTTTGGCCCAGTGAGCGGCTCGGGTCACTTCGTCATCGGTACTCGGGCAACAGTGCATCCGCACTTTATTTTTGATGGCGGGCTCATTGGGTGCGATGTGGCGGATGTCAACACCCGCTTCGGCCATGGCATCAAAAATTCGGCGGTAGCGGGGCGCAGGGGCCAGATGGAAACCTTGTAGCGTGATGGACTGAGGCAAAGACACCCAACCCGATGCGCAGCCTTCGGGCAACGTATCCAAAAATTGGGGAAAGTCTGTGAGCTGATGCTGCCTGCAATGGCTTTGATAGGCTTTGGCCCAGCGCTTAAAGGCACGCTGGTCTTCATTTAAGAGCGCCTCAGGCCATTGGTCTGGCTTGGGTAGCTCGTATTCGTGGATCAAAAGCCAGGCGGCTTCTGCCAACTTGGCCAGGCCGGTTTGACCAACCAAGACATCTGCCTCGATGATTTTTTGCCACAACAGGCGCGACTGAGACGATGACATGGGGAGTTCAGAGACCGAGCGGGTCACCAGTATTTCTGTCTGTAGTGCCCGAAACCAAACGCTCAAGGGCGCGATATCTGGCTTTTCCCAAGCATGGATGCCCTCATCAAGGTGCTGCAATGCCCAATCGCGTTGCAGGGCACGCGATAGGCGCGCACTGGGCGTTAGGACGAGGTCTCTGGGTTCAACCATGGGCGTGTCTCGATTAGGGCATTGCTTTGTAAAGTGCGATGGACAGGGCAGCGGTCTGCGATTTCCAGCAAACGTTTATGTTCGTCGTCACTGAGATCACCTTCTAGACGAATAAAGCGTTCAAAGACGTCGGTTTTTTCCTCATTTTTGTGGTGCCTGACTTCAACAGCCACATGGGTCAGAGGCAGCTTTTTGTGTTTGGCCACCATCCGAATCGTCATTGAGGTGCACGCCCCAAGCGCCACGCACAAAAAATCATACGGGTTGGGGCCGGTGTCTTGTCCACCCAACGCAGTGGGTTCATCGGCCACCAAAGAGTGACGCCCACCGACTGAGACATCTTGTCGTAAGCCGCCCGAGTCAGACTCTGACACCCAAATGGCCTCGGGCTCGATTGAATCATGGGTGGCAGGTTCCGTGCTACCGGTTAAGTCGATGTACCGGGTGGCCCAGGCGCCGATGAGGCCTGCGGCATACTCCGCATCGGCCGGCTCGGTCAGTAGATGATCGGCTTGGTTTAGGCTGATAAATGATTTGGGGTGTTTGGCCGCCAAGAACAATTGGCTGGCTTGGTCAATGCCCACGATCGCATCGACTGGGCTGTGTAGGATGAGATAGGGAATCTGGGAGACCGCCAAAGTGGCTTGGATGTTCTGCGCGTTAACGTCCTCAAGAAATTGTTTTTTGATCGTGAAAGAACGATCGGCCAAAGAGACCGTCGCTTGCCCCTTTGTCTCAATATCATCGGTGGCGTGCTCAAACTGCTGGACGATGTGGGCGGGATCGGCTGGTGCACCGATGGTGACCATGGCTGAAATGCTTGCTATGCGTGGGCTGGCTTGGATGGCGGCCGTGCCACCGAAAGAATGACCAATGATCAACTGTGGCGCCATCAGGTATTCGGAGAGTGCTTCGGCTGCCAGCACCAAGTCATCCACATTGGATGAAAAGTTGGTGTTGGCAAACTCGCCCTCAGAGTGCCCAAGGCCGGTGAAGTCAAAGCGCAACACAGCGATGCCGTACGTGGTGAGGTGGCCGGCGATGCGCCGCACCACCCTGAGGTCTTTTGAACAGGTGAAGCAATGGGCAAACAACGCGGCAGCATGAATGGGGCCATCGGGTTTGTCTAAGCGCGCGGCCAGTCGGTCTCCGCTGTGTCCTGTGAATTCAAAAGTGGTTGTGCGCATGGCTTGGTTCGTGTCTTTTCAGGCTGGGGCGAATGGCTTGACTGGGTTCAAAGCGTATCACTCAATCACGACAGAATTTGTCGCCACAAGAAAAACCACCAACAACAAGCGCTGTTGGGCAGGCCAAGGGCTTTGTCGGTGTTTGTAAGGATGTGCCACCGCCGAACCCATGACTTCGCTGGGGGTGGCAAAGCGAGGGTATGCGACGGTGACACGGCCCCATTATGACAGAGACAGGCCCCAGGCCTCAATGCGGGCCTGATGTGTTCACCGAAATGGTTGCATGAATGGCTGAATTAGAAGTCGGAACTCCACCACCCCTCCTTGCCTGTCACCCACATGCGTGGCGGAGTTCCTGTTGGGCGCCAACGCCAATTGATCCCCAACACCCTTAAGGTTACGAGGTTGAATATTGTTTGAGGTGTCTTAAGGCGACAGCAGAGGTCACACAAGCGACCAATGCTCATTTTGGGTGGTTTTTGCGCCATTGGGTTGGGGATTGACCGCGGTGTTTGGTGAACACACGAGAAAAGTAGCGTGGGTTGTTGTAGCCCGTTTGGTAGGCCACTTCTTGAATTTCCAAGGCCGGGTCGGCCAGCGCTTCACAGGCTCGACGTATGCGGTACTCATTGATGAAGTAGGCTGGGGTGTGACCAAACAGGGCGCGGGTTTTGCGTTGCAAGGTCCGCTCATCGACTGCCATGGCTTGGGCCAGATTCGCCACGGTTAATTCAGGGTTGCTGTAGTGGGTCTCCATCCAGGCAGTCAGGCGTTCCAAGAAGCGGTGGTCGCGAGGGCTCAGGTCTTGTTTGCTCAACGTCTGTTCAGAACCGATTTGAGGCTCGGGTGTGCCATCTGTCGGTGGCGCGCTCACCTTTGGCGGCATCTGATCCAGGTAGGCTTGCAGGCGCTGGCGATTCATTGAAAGATTTTTAAGCTTGAGTTCCAGCACCTTTGAGTCAAATGGCTTTCTGAGAAAATCATCGGCTGCCAGCATCAGGCTTTTGAGTTCGGTCTCATCATCACTTCTGGCGGTGAGAAAGAGAAATGGAATGTGACTGGTGCTGAGATCGTCTCTGACCTTCTCGAGTAGCGCCAAGCCATCAAGCCTCGGCATCATGATGTCACTTAAAATCACATCAACGTCGTGGGCTTTCAGAGAATCGAGCGCATCAAGGCCGTCGGTCGCGGTGTGTATCACCCATTGAGGGGCCAGCAGGCTGGCCAAATGGTCTCTGAGGTCTTCGTTGTCTTCCACGACCAATAGGCTGCCCAATGTATCGGGCGCCTTTTGTTTTGGTGCAGGCGCTTCATTCGGCCATGGTGGCCGTTCAATCAGCGCAATCTCGGTGTCGGTATCCAC
>JAGYMV010000042.1 GCA_018400355.1 Wenzhouxiangella sp. | reverse complement strand
TCATTTGTGCCTCATTGAATGCAGGTCCCAAGAAAACCGAATCCAAGTCGCGCCATCCCAAACGGCTTTTCGACTCAGGCACCACAAAGCCATCTTCGACAAACTCGCGGCGCTCTAAATCAAACTCGCGGCGCACCGCGGCATCGGCACCCCCAATGGATAAGCCGATGATGCAGCGGTCATAGTCTGGATAGCGGCAGCTCGATCCCGCCCACACCCAGTTTTCGTCCTCTGCATCGGCGAGCGCATCCACATCCAACAACACATCCCAGTCGGGGTCGGATTCCCGATAATCGGCGAGGCTCGTTTTCCGCCAAATGCCGCGGACGTGCTCTGCATCGCGCCAAAAATTATAGACCTCACCACCGCGAAGCCCCGGATAAGCAATCCGATCATCGGATGTCAAAATCTCTAAGTTTCTTTGCCGAAATGTCTCAAACAATGGATTGGATTGGATGTAACTCTCAGAGCGTTCATTTTGCTCTCTCGCCCAAGCCAAGGCATCCTCACCTTCCACTGCCTCAAGCCACAAATAAGGGTCTTCTACGGTCATTGCAGGCTCCTCAAGTGCCATGGATACCAACGGCGCCAGCAACGCCCCGAACCCCAAACCAATCAATCGCTTGTTCATTCATCTAGATCCTCTATGCATCGTGAACCCGAACACGGCCCCAAGCGGGCAATGTCTGTCTAAAAACGCTATGATGCTACCACCTTTTCGCCCATCCAGAGACCAAGACCCAAACGGATTGCCCATGAGCGCACCCAGCCCCCACACAAAGCCACCCAGCCCTTCTCCTTGGCCTGGGCTGGTGTTTGTTCTGATTGTGGCCTTAGCCGCCACCGGTGTGGCGGCTTTATTTGAGTCTTTGCCCCCACCGATTGGTCCAGTCCCCGTCAGCGCGATGTTGGTGGCCATCGTGGCTGGTCTGTTGCTGGGGCGCTTTGCCAGGACAACGGCTGCGCTAGAGAGAGGCTTGGCGTTGGCCAAAGGGCCCATCTTAAAAACCGCCGTGGCTCTGGTCGGGGTTCGCTTGAGCCTGACAGAGCTCGTCAACACAGGTGGCCAAGCCTTGCCCCTGGTCGTTTTAATGATCGCCACGGGGCTGATCTTGGTGTTGGGGTTGGGTCGATTGTTGGGTGTCTCACCCCGCTTGACCATTTTATTGGCCGCCGGCACGTCGATTTGTGGCGCCTCAGCCATTGCAGCCGCCTCACCAGCATTGAAAGCGCATCACGAAGAGACCTGCTATGCCATCGCCTGTATTGGTGTGCTCGGCTTAATGGCGATTTTGCTCTACCCTTTGATACTGCAACACACTTTGATCGATCCCGAGCTGATTGGTCTGGCATTGGGGACCGTGATCCATGACACCGCTCAGGTCACCGCTGCGGCTGTCTACCATCAACAGCTCTGGCCCAACGATCAAACGCTCGACAGCGCCACCGTGGCCAAGCTGATGCGGAACTCGACGATGCTGGTGGTCATCCCGGCGCTGGTGTTGTTCTACCATCGAACACAGAAATTAGACCATCCCGAAGACGCCGGTTCGGTTCCTTTTCCCATGTTTATTCTGGCGTTTTTGGCCTTATCTGTGGTCAGGAGCTTAGGCGATGGCGTGGTGTCTGGCCAAGACAGCCAGTGGCTACAAGCGGCGTGGACCTCGACCATTGCTTTGGCCTATCAAGCCAGCTTGCTGGGCTTTGCCATGGCCATGTCGGCCTTGGCCATGTCGGTTTCCCCCAGCGAAGTCAGATCACTCGGTCCCAAGGGTTTTGTCGTGGCGGCGGTGGCCACCTTCATCATGCTGGGCGTGGCGCTGTTGTGGCTGTCCTAAAAGCCACTGCCTTCTCACCGGCCACGGTGGGCAATGTGGCGGTGGGTTTTGATTTGATTGGGCACTGTATCCAAGGCCTCGGCGATCAGGTCACCGCTCAAGTAGCACCCAAAAAAACCACCACACCCACGGCCACCATCGCATCCATTTCAGGGGTGGTCTCTGATTTGCCCACCGAACCCCAAGCCAACACCGCCTCTCGCGCTGTTCAAGCGTTGCTCGATGACCTTGGCTTTCCGTTCGATGTGCACTTGAGTCTCAAAAAAGGCATCCCATTGGGGTCGGGCTTGGGTGGGTCGGCTGCCAGCGCCACAGCCGCCTTGGTGGCAACCAACGCGTTGCTGCCAACTCCTCTGGCCCAAGCCGATCTTTACCCTTATGCGCTGCATGGTGAATCCATCGCCAGTGGCGAGGCGGTCGGCGACAACGTCGGGCCTCAGTTGTTGGGCGGGCTGGTGTTGGCAACGGCCACACGCTTAATCCCCCTGCCCGTCCCCGAAGGACTCACCGCTTTGGTTGTGCACTCAGACCAATCGATCCTCACCCATGAGGCCAGGCACGCCCTAGAAAAACCCTTCGAACTGGATGCCATCACCCGCCAACAAGCTGGCCTGTCTGGGCTACTGGTTGGCTTGTATGAAAACAAGATGGAATTAATCGCTGAGGGTTTGACCGATCACTTAATTGAACCGAGACGAAAGCACAGCATCCAAGGCTTCGATGAGGCCATGGGCGTGGCCAGAGACGCCGGTGCACTGGGTGGCTCTATTTCAGGCGCGGGCCCGAGTGTGTTTGCTTGGTTTGATGGTGCCAACAAGGCGAGGCATGCCGCCTCTATGGTGGCGACTGTCTTTGAACGTCATGGGCTGATCACCACCACCCACATCAGCCCCGTGGATGCCCCAGGGGCGTCTTTAATCCGCCAAGAGGACGCTTAGTCGGCGTCCAGGTCTGTGGCGAAGAGCATGTTGATGTCTCTAAATGCTTTGAACTCCAGATGATTGTTGCTCGGGTCTCGCACAAACATCGTGGCTTGTTCGCCACGCTTGCCTTCAAACCGAATGTAGGGCTCAATCACAAAATCGATGCCGTGTGATTTGAAACGATCGGCCATGGCCTGAAACTCATCCCATTCCAAAATGGGGCCAAAGTGACCAGCTGGCACCGCATGGGCATCGACTTCATTGGTGGCCATGGTCGGGTGGTCTTCGGGCGCGACTTGGTGCAACACCAATTGGTGCCCGAAAAAATCCAAATCCACCCAACGGGTGTCACTCCGCCCCACAGGACAGGCCATCACATCACGATAAAACGCCAAGGTCTCATCGAGATCGGTGACGGGCAACGCCAAATGAAAACGGGGAAAGGGGGTGGTTGGTGATGTGGCGGTGTGTGTCATTGCATCTCATCCAAAGATTTTTAATAAGCGAGTTTTAAGGGCGCTGTAAGGCGCAAATCGAATCCAAATTTCCGGAAAGCGGCCACGGCGCATCACCGCTTTTAGATGGCTGAGCTGATCAAAACCAGCGCGGCCATGGTATTGACCCATGCCACTGGTACCCACCCCACCAAAGGGAAGATCGGGGACCAACATGAACATCAACACATCATTGATGCACACATTGCCGGTCGAAATGGCGCCCAGAAATTTCTTCTCGTGGCTCGAGTTGCCAGTGAACAAATAAGCCGCCAGTGGCTTTTCTCTGGCTTTGATCCAATCGATGGCGGCCTCAACATTGGCCACCTCAATCACCGGCAAGATGGGCCCAAATATTTCCTCTCTCATGCACTCGGCATCGGGCTTGAGATCCGTCAATACAGTCGGTGCGATTTTAAGTGTGGTCCGATCGGTCTCGCCACCAATGGCTATCTCACCCTCGTCTAGGTAAGCAGCCAAACGATCAAAGTGACGCTCGTTGATGATCTTGCAATAATCAGAACTGCTCAACCGGTCTTTGCCGTACATGCGATCGAGTTCAGATCCAAGCATCTGGATCAAAGGGGCTTTTTGCTTCGGTGTCACCAACACATAATCGGGTGCGATACAGGTTTGTCCCGCGTTTAAACACTTGCCCCAAATGATTCGTCTCGCGGCCGATTTCAAATCGGCCGAGTCGTCTACCACACAAGGGCTTTTACCCCCGAGCTCTAAAGTGACGGGTGTTAAATGCTTGGCCGCGGCAGCCATCACCACGCGCCCCACCGCTGAACCGCCAGTATAAAAGATGTGATCGAATCGTTCGGCCAACAGCGCGGTGGTTTCCTCAACTCCGCCTTCAACCACGCGATAGGCCCGCTGATCCAGATAGGCTGGCAATAGCGTGGCGACCAAGTGCGCAGTTTTTGGTGCGACCTCAGAGGGCTTGAGGAGCGCGCAGTTGCCAGCGGCCATGGCGGGGATCAACGGCCCCAAAATCAATTGAATGGGATAGTTCCACGCACCAATGATCAACACCACCCCGACAGGCTCGGGCACGATAAAGCTTTTGCCGGGCTGACCGGCTAGCGGGGTGCGCACACCTCTGGGCTTGGCCCATTTTTTAAGATGTTTGCGGGCGTATTTGATCTCGCTGTACAGCAAAGCGAGCTCACCCAAAAAGACCTCTTGTTTGGGTTTGGCCAAGTCTTGGCCCAGTGCCTCAACAATGCGGTCTTCATGGTCTTCCAATAAGTCATTGAGGGCCGCCAACTGACGATCGCGCCAAGCCAGATCGCGGGTCAAACCCGATTCGAATGTGGCGCGCAAATCAGCCATCACATTTGGATAGTGGCTGGGCTCGATAGACGATGGTGTATTCATAAGCTCGTCTCTTTTTATCTAGAGTTGACAGGCCACGCGCGTGCCTTGATCGATCGCACGCTTGGCATCGAGTTCGGCGGCCACATCCGCGCCACCGATGAGGTGGGTCGACACGCCCTTTTCTTTGAGCGGTGCCAACAAGGTCTGATCAGAGACCTGGCCGGCACAGATCACCACATGGTCCACATCCAAGATTTGGCTTTGTTGGTCTTTGGTGATGTGCAAGCCTTGATCATCGATCAGGTCATAGCTCACCCCAGACCACAAGTGGACACCGTGGCCTTTCAAACTGGTGCGATGAATCCATCCGGTGGTCTTACCCAAAGACGCACCCGGCTTGGAAGTTTTTCGTTGCAGCAACCAAATCTCTCGTTCGGGCTTTCCAAAGTCAGGCGAGAGCCCTTCCACACCGCCTCGTCTTGCGAGCGTGGTGTCCACACCCCAGGTCTTAAAAAACGCATCCGAGCTTGGCGTGTTTGGATCGGGTGTCTCTGGCACATGGGTGTGGAGCAAAAATTCGCTGACATCGAAACCAATGCCGCCGGCCCCAATCACCGCGACTTTTCGACCCACCTGAACCCGGCCTTGCAACACATCAATGTAACTCACCACCTTGGGGTGGTTTTGTCCGTTGATGCGCGGGTCTCTGGGCACCACACCAGTGGCTAGAATCACTTCATCAAAATCTTTGGTGGACCACTGAGCAGGCTCAACGCGTTGGCCCAAGTGCACCTGCACGTTGTGCAGTTCCAGTTGCTTTTGGAAATAGCGCAGGGTCTCGACAAACTCCTCTTTGCCCGGAATGCGTTTGGCCAAATTAAATTGACCCCCAATCTCTTGGGCTTGGTCAAACAGACTCACCTGATGGCCGCGTTTGGCAGCGGTGGTGGCTGCAGCGAGCCCGGCCGGCCCTGCGCCAATGACCGCCACTCGCTTGGGTGAGGTGGTCGGCCCAATCACAAGCTCGGTCTCGTGGCCGGCGCGCGGGTTGACCAAACAAGAGGCCACCTTGCCCTTGAACACATGATCCAAGCAAGCCTGATTGCAGCCAATGCAGGTATTGATTTCATCGACTCGATTGTCTTTGGCTTTGACCACCCAATCGGGGTCTGCTAGAAAAGGCCTGGCCATGGAAACCATGTCCGCATCCCCTTTGGCCAATACAGCCTCGGCGGTCTGCGGCATGTTGATGCGGTTGGTGGTCACCAATGGAATGCTCACCGCCCCTTTGAGCTTTCGTGTGACCCAAGTAAATGCACCTCTGGGCACTGAAGTGGCAATCGTTGGAATGCGTGTCTCATGCCAACCAATGCCGGTGTTGATAATCGTTGCACCGGCCGCCTCGATCGCTTGACCCAAAGACACCACCTCTTCCCAAGTATTGCCATCGGCCAACATATCGAGCATCGAGAGTCGATAAATGATAATGAACTGATCACCCACCGCCTCACGCGTGCGTTTGACAATCTCAACGGGCAGCCGCATCCGATTTTCCCAACTGCCACCCCAGCGATCGGCGCGCTTGTTGGTGCGGGGCACCAAAAACTGATTGATAAAATAACCCTCAGAACCCATCACCTCGACGCCGTCATAGCCTGCCTTTTGGGCGAGCCGCGCACAGCGCACAAAATCTTTGATCTGCCCCTCGATGCCCGAGCTGGACAACGCCTTGGGCTTAAACGGCGTGATCGGTGATTGAATGGCCGATGGTGCAACAGAAAACGGATGATAAGCGTAGCGGCCAGCGTGCAGGATTTGCATGCAGATGCGGCCATTGGCCTCATGCACAGCTTCGGTCAGCATGCGGTGGCGCTTGACCTCCCAGGCATTGGTGAGCTTTGAGGCCAGTGGCCCCAGAGAACCTCGGCGATTCGGGGCAATGCCACCTGTGACCATCAACCCCACACCTCCGCGGGCACGCTCGACAAAGTAAGCGGTCAGT
>JAGYMV010000041.1 GCA_018400355.1 Wenzhouxiangella sp. | reverse complement strand
CTTCCTCGTGCAGCGCGGTGAGTTCTTTTTCAGACAACAACCTGGTCTCAATCAGGCTCAATGTCTGCGCGCACCAAGTAAAATCTCCGGACCCATCAGACATGGGGGGCTTTGTTGTTCGCTTGGCCCGTGCAACCCGGGTTCGCTCAACCAAATCCTCGATCATCGCCACCAAACCCATTTGCATGCCATCGTTGGGGTGATAGATGCGGTTCACCCCATGCGCTTGCAGCGCTTGGATCTCTTCTGGTGTGATCGTGCCGCCACCACCACCAAACACTTGAATGTGCTCAGCGCCTTCGGCCTTCAAGCAATCGATCATATAGGCGAAGAACTCGTTGTGACCCCCCTGATAGGAGCTCACTGCAATGGCATCGGCATCCTCACACACGGCGGCGCGGACAATGTCGGCAACTGATCGGTTGTGGCCAAGATGAATGACTTCACAGCCTTGAGCCTGGATGAGGCGGCGCATGACGTTGATTGCTGCATCGTGGCCATCAAACAAACTGGCAGCGGTGATGACCCGTAAGGGCGGCATGCCAGCGTCAGGGGCATCGGTGTGGGTGGGTTTGAGGACTGAGTTCATCGTCTTATTTTAGCTGAGATGCAATGTCCATTGGAATCGTGGATAATGACCGCCATGTCTCAAGCCCTCAAAAAAGCCCAATCGCCCCAATCGGGTGCCGTAGCACCCCCATCTGCTGAAGAAATGGGGCGCCATGCTGAAAAAGCAGCGCAGTTTTTAAAGCTGCTGGCCAACCCGCATCGTTTGATGGTGCTGTGCCATTTGATCGATTGCGAGCTCTCGGTATCTGAACTCAACGAACACCTGCCCCTGAGTCAGTCAGCGCTGTCACAGCATTTGGCGGTGCTGCGACACGCAGGGCTTGTGCAGACCCGCCGATCCCATCAAGTCATTTTTTACTCTCTGGCCTCCCAAGATGTCGAGGACATCATGGCCGTACTCCACCAGCAATTCTGTCAACCAAAGAGCGCATCGAGCTAAAAGCTCAGCAAACCGCACAATCCGATTCAACCAGTCACCAGGCTACCTGAGGGCAGACCCCAAGGGCCGCTTGATTCGCCGCGCGTTGGGTTGACCGCTTGTATCTATATTAGAAATCCCTTATATTTGAAGTCTGTTGTTGCTATTCCAACCCCAAATGGAGGGTATTTCAATGAATATTGATCGAACTGTGATGGCGTTTGCCGGGCTTGTGATTTTATTGAGCTTGGCTTTGTCCCAAGTCCACAGCACCATGTGGCTTTGGTTGACCACTTTTGTGGGCCTGAATTTATTCCAAGCGGCCTTTACGGGCTTTTGTCCCTTGGCCATCTTGTTAAAGAAAGTCGGCCTGGATGCAGGAGCGGCATTTAAATGAACACCCATCAGAAGGGGAGTGCCGCTATGTTGCTCGGACTGATTGGGTTAATCGCCGTTGCAGGCTCAAACCCGCTGTTGGCCGAACAAGCCAATGCCACTGCACAACACCACACACCCCCTCGCTTGTTTGTGACCGTCACGGGTGAGACACCCCAAGCACAAGCCATGCCGCTCGTGCTGGCGAACCAAGCCCTCGATCAAGGGGCTACCGTGCGGGTCTTGCTGTGCGATGCTGGTGCTCAGTTGGCGCTCAAAAACCATCAAGCCCCGTCATTGGCGCCACGAAACATCACGCCCAAAGATCTTTTGGGCAGACTGATGACAAAAGGCGCCACGGTGGAAGTCTGCGCCATCTTTATTCCCAACACCGAGCACACACCAAAGGATTTAAGTGCGGGCATTGGCATTGCCAAACCAGGGGATGTGGCCTCGTGGATGATGGCGCCCAACACACGGCTTTTTGCTCACTAACGCTCAGCGCCCACCCGCGCTAACATTGTTTTAACGCCATAAACAACGACTTACAAATCAGCCTCGTGGGCGGCCGTATTTCGCCGCCCAAATCAGATAGAATAGCCCCCGATTAAGACCATTCGGCTGATCTTCGGGGGTCAGCCTTGTATCAGCGTCGCTTGACATAAAAAACGCTGAACGACAAGGAGTTCTTTTATGAACCTATTTGAAACCATTTCAAAGACAGAGCACGAACAAATTGTGTTTTGTCACAACAAAGATGCTGGCCTTCGCGCCATCATTGCCATCCACAACTCCACCCTTGGCCCCGCCTTGGGCGGTCTTCGCATGTGGCCTTATGCCAGCGAACAAGAAGCCTTGGATGATGTGTTGAGACTCTCACGTGGGATGACGTACAAAGCCGCTGTAGCGGGCCTGAATTTGGGCGGTGGGAAGTCTGTCATTATTGGCGATCCCAGAACCGATAAATCAGAAGCCCTATTCCGCGCTTTTGGTCGCTTCATCGATTCCATGCAGGGCCGCTACATCACGGCAGAAGATGTGGGCATCGATGTCAACGACATGGAATTTGTGTTTCAAGAAACCAACAACTGCGTGGGTGTGCACCAAGTCCACGGTGGGTCGGGTGACCCATCGCCTTTTACTGCCTACGGCACACTGCAAGGCATTCGGGCCAGCCTACAACACCGTTTCAACGACGAGACAATCGGTGATTACTCTTATGCGGTACAAGGCGTGGGGCACGTTGGCTTTGAGTTGGTTAAGTTATTGAGAGCCACCGGCGCCAAGGTGTTTGTGACAGACATCAATCCTGAGTCTGTTCAAGCCGCTGTGGATTTGGGCGCCGAAGCGGTGGGACTCGATGAGATTTTTGATGTCGATGCCGATGTGTTTTGCCCAACGGCTTTGGGTGCTGTCATCAATGAACAAACCATCCCACGGTTTAAATTTAAAATCGTGTGTGGTGCCGCCAACAATCAGTTGGCCAATGAAGAGTGCGGCAGCGAACTTGAAAACCGTGGCATTTTGTATGCACCAGACTACGCAGTGAACGCCGGCGGCCTAATGAATGTCTCCATTGAATTTGAAGGCTACAACCGAGAGCGCGCTGAGCGCATGATGCGAACGATTTATTACAGCGTCTCAAAAATCTTTAAGATTGCCGAACGCGATGGCATCCCCACCTGGAAGGCGGCTGATCGCATGGCCGAAGAGCGGATTGCCATGATCGGCAAACTCAAACTGCCCTTCATGGGTCGAGCGCACCGCTACCCAGGCAGAGACCGGAGCCAGACCAGCAAGTGATCAAGCTCAGCGACGACATGGAGATGCTCCGTGAGACCGTCCGGCGGTTCGCATCAGAAGCCATCGCACCACTGGCCCATGAGATCGATCAAACCAACACGTTTCCGGCCGAGCTCTGGCAAGCTCTGGGTGAGCTTGGCTTACTGGGCATCACCGTGCCAGAACAAGCCGGTGGATCGGGCATGGGTTATTTGGCGCACTTGGTGGCCATGGAAGAGATCTCTAGGGCATCGGCCTCGGTTGGTTTGTCTTATGGCGCACACTCCAATTTGTGCGTCGACAATTTGTACCGCAATGGCACCGAGGTCCAACGAGAAAAATATTTGCCCAAACTCATTTCGGGTGAGTGGCAAGGCGCCTTGGCCATGTCAGAACCCGGTGCGGGTTCGGATGTGGTGGGCTCCATGAGTTGCAAGGCCAGTTTGCATGGTGATGTTTGGATCGCCAATGGCTCAAAAATGTGGATCACCAATGGACCCGAATGCGATGTCGCCATTGTTTATATGCGAACCGCACCTGCTGAGGCAGGCTCTCGCTCAATCACTGCGTTCATCATTGAACAAGGCATGCCTGGGTTTGGCAAAGCGCAAAAATTAGACAAGCTGGGCATGCGTGGGTCCAACACCTGCGAGTTGGTCTTTGATCAATGCGAGATTCCAGCTGAAAATGTGTTGGGCGAGGTCAATCAAGGCGTGGGCATCATGATGGCTGGCCTCAATTCTGAACGACTGGTCTTGAGTGGCGGGCCCATTGGCATCATGCGCGCCGCACTCGATGCGGTGCTTCCCTACGTCCGAGAACGCCGTCAGTTTGGTCGAACACTCGGGGAGATGGGCGTGATGCAGGCCAAAGTCGCTGACATGTACACCGCCCTGACTGCCAGCGCGGCACTCGCCTACCAAGTGGCGCAAAACTATGATTTGGGTGAGAGCTCCAGAGTCGATGCCGCAGCGTGTTTGTTGCAAGCATCCACCTCGGCCGTTCAGGTCGCCCTAGAATCCATACAAGCGTTGGGTGGCAATGGCTACATCAATGAATACCCAACCGGGCGATTGTTGCGTGATGCCAAGCTCTATGACATTGGCGCAGGCACCAATGAGATTCGGCGCATGCTGATTGGCCGTGAGCTGATCACTGAGGCCTAAACGTCAGTGATCCAACATCACATTCAAGCAACATATCATTCACTGAGACATTTGAGCGGAAGCAAGCAATGAACGAAAATTTCGACCAATCCATTGTGATCGTGGCGGCCAAAAGAACGGCCATTGGTTCGTTCCAAGGGCAGTTTCAGTCTACCTCAGCGACCGAGCTTGGCGCCTGTGCCATCAAAGCATCCTTGGATTCAACAAACCTGTCGCCCGAGGACATCGATCAAGTCATCATGGGCTGTGTCTTGCCCGCGGGGCTCGGACAAGCGCCGGCGCGTCAAGCAGCCCTCGGTGCGGGGCTGCCTTTGAGTACAGGCGCGATCACCATCAATAAGGTGTGTGGTTCTGGCATGCAAGCGATTATGTTGGCGCACGATTTGATTAAAGCAGGTAGCGCGCAGTGCGTGGTTGCTGGTGGAATGGAGTCCATGACACGCGCACCCTACTTGATGGATCGCGGGCTTCGCATGGGGCACTCCAAAGCGCTCGACCACATGTTTTTTGATGGCCTGCAAAACCCTTACGATGGGCAAATGATGGGCCAGTTTGCCGAGCTTTGCTCGACCCACCACAAGTTCACTCGCGAACAACAAGATGCATTCGCCAAAACATCGGTTGAACGCGCCATGGCCGCCATGGCCTCTGGGGCTTTTGAACAAGAGATTGCGCCTTTGACCGTCAAGACCCGTCAAGGTGAGACAAATATTGCCCAAGACGAAGAGCCACCGCGTTGCAACATCGAAAAAATGCCAACGCTTCGCCCAGCATTCGCCAAAGACGGCACGGTGACGGCCGCCAGCTCCTCAAAGATTTCTGATGGCGCAGCCGCTGTGATTGTGATGACCGAGCGCATGGCCCAAGAAAAAGGGCTGCAGCCGCTGGCACGGATCAAGGCGCACGCCACGCATGCCCAAGAACCCGAATGGTTTACCACCGCGCCGGTCGGTGCCATGGCCAAGGTCTTAGACAAAGCCCAGTGGTCGGCCAGCGATGTGGACTTATATGAAATCAATGAAGCTTTTGCCACCGTGACCATGGCCGCGATTGAGGCCCATAAGCTCGATTCCGATCGTGTCAATGTTCATGGGGGCGCTTTGGCTCTGGGTCACCCCATTGGTGCCAGTGGCGCTCGATTGGTGGTCACTTTGGTGCATGCACTCAAGCACCACCAGAAACAATCAGGTGTTGCCTCTTTGTGCATTGGCGGCGGAGAAGCCACGGCTTTGGCCATTGAAGTGATGTGATAGGCAATGGGCTGCCCAAAACTTCTTTACTGGGCAGCCACCAACGGGGCTAAGTGATGAGTGGATCGATCAAAATTGTCGAAGTGGGGCCACGCGATGGCTTGCAAAGCGAGCCCTACACCATCCCTACATCCATTAAGCTTGAGCTGATTGACCGACTGGGCCAGGCCGGTCTCACCACCATAGAAACGACCAGCTTTGTCAGCGACCGAGCCATCCCGCAACTGTCTGATGCCGAGGCCGTCTACGCTCAGCTGAATCGACGAGAAGGGGTGGACTACCCTGCCTTGGTACCGAATGAACGGGGCTATGAAAGGGCGCGAGCGGCGGGTATCGATCACATTGCCATTTTCACAGCCGCCTCTGAGGCCTTCAACCAGCACAACATCAATTGCTCGATTGAAGAATCCATGGCGCGTTTTGCACCCGTGGTGGCTCGCGCACGCGAAGATGGTGTGGCGGTCCGCGGGTATGTCTCTACCGTGATGGGGTGCCCCTACCAAGGCGAGGTGCCATTGACCGATGTTGTCCGCGTGGCTGAAGCGCTTTTTGAGGCGGGTTGCCATGAAGTGTCTTTGGGCGACACCATTGGTGTCGGCACCGCAAAACAAGCCCAGTCGGTGATTCGCGCGGTGGCTCAATCCATTCCAATCAATCAATTGGCCATTCATTTTCATGACACCTATGGTCAAGCATTGGCCAACATCTTTGCCTGTTTGGAGTTGGGCGTGGAAACCGTTGATAGTTCGGTGGCCGGACTCGGTGGCTGTCCATACGCGCGTGGCGCCACGGGCAATGTCGCCACAGAAGACGTGGTCTACATGCTCCATGGCATGGGCCTGAAAACAGGCATTGATCTGTATCAGTTGGCAGAAACCGGACGCTGGATCGCCGCAGAACTCGGTCGACCCCATTCAAGAGCCGGACAAGCGATCTTAAAGCGACAACGCTAATCACATAGAAGATAAAAAGAGACCATTTATGCAGCCAAAACACATCAAAGCCGTGATCACGGGTGGTGCCTCTGGATTGGGGCGCGCCACCGCCAAGCGTTTTATTGAGGCCGGTGGACTGGTGACT
>JAGYMV010000040.1 GCA_018400355.1 Wenzhouxiangella sp. | reverse complement strand
GCCAAAAAGTCTTTTTCGTGAGTTAAAAGGCCCTGATCAATCAAGTGCTCCAATGCTTCCTTGATGGCGGGTGCCTGCTGGGGCGACAAACCAAGCGTTTGGGTGATGTGTTTGATGTGTTGGTCGATTGAGCGCAGCCCATTGCACAGGCTCAAAATTTGGACCAGTGGCAGGTTTAAGCTCTTGGCTGGATAGCGCCCATCCATTTGCACCAATGCAGCCTCGGGGTTGAGTGTGTGCGCTTTAAAAGGCGGCGCCATCCATCGATCTGGGCGATGGCCGGAGGCGGGCTGGGGCTTGGCTTTCAAATCGAGTGAAAACTCGAATTCATTTGTCTCTTTTGTCATGAGCTTATGCCTTTAAAACGCGGTCATCAGACTGTCTGAACAGTGTAATTCATGGCCGATCTTCACGTAATTCATACTAAATTGGTCTTCATTTGTTATCATTAGCTATTACTTATAAATTAAGGCCTTTCAGATGCTGAGAATTAGCAAGCTCACAGATTATGCGACGGTTTTGCTGGCCGAGTTGGCCAGGCAACAGCCGTGGGATAAACGTGCCTCAGCCAGTCAGCTTGCTGAGGTTACCGCGATTGAGTCATCAACGGTGGCAAAAGTCCTAAAAATGCTGGCCCGTGGCGGGCTGATTCAGTCCATTCGGGGCGTCAACGGTGGCTATCAATTGACCCATCGCCCCGAAGAGACCTCGGTGGCTTCCATTGTTGCGGCCATGGAAGGCCCGATTGCATTGACCGAATGTGGTCTGGAGCCGGGCTTGTGCTCGCACGAGGCCTACTGCAGCCTGAGAAGCAGCTGGCAAAAGATTGGTGTTGCGGTCGAGCAAGCGCTCAATGATCTGACCTTGGCCGATCTGGCCGGTTTGGAGGCCAAAGCAGGGATCATTGGCTCGGCCAAAATCCCCATCACCACCCATTTCGATCATTAAACCCAAAAATACTAGGGCGTTGAAAAAGTTATGAGTCAAACAGTAGAACAAGTCCAAGGTGTGATCCAGAAGCGGTATGCGGCTGGCTTTACCACCGATATCGAATCCGACATGATGCGTCCAGGCTTGGATGAGGAAATCGTTGCCATGATTTCTGCCAAGAAAAATGAGCCTGAGTGGATGCTGGAATGGCGTCTCAAAGCCTATCGGCACTGGCTGACCATGCCGACCCCCAACTGGGCGCACCTAAAAATCCCAGCCATTGATTTTCAGGCCTTGCATTATTACGCCTCACCCAAACAAAAAAATCGGCCCAAGAGCTTGGATGAGGTCGATCCAAAGTTGCTAGAGACCTTTGACCGCTTGGGCGTGCCTTTACATGAGCGCGCTCGTTTGGCCGGCGTGGCTGTGGATGCGGTGTTTGATTCTGTCTCAGTCGGCACCACGTTCCAAAAAGAGCTCAAAGAAGCGGGTGTGATCTTTTGTTCGATGAGTGAGGCACTGCAAGAGCATCCAGAATTGGTTCGTGAGTACATAGGCTCTGTGGTCCCGCACACCGACAATTACTTTGCCGCATTGAACTCCGCGGTGTTTTCTGATGGTTCGTTTGTCTACCTTCCCAAAGACACCATTTGTCCTATGGAATTGTCGACCTACTTTAGGATCAATGCCCGTGACACAGGGCAATTTGAGCGCACCTTGATCATTGCAGAGCCAGGTTCGAAGGTCAGTTACCTTGAGGGCTGCACTGCACCGATGCGCGATGAAAACCAATTGCATGCGGCTGTGGTGGAGTTGGTCGCGCTAGAAAAAGCCCAGATTAAATACTCGACGGTTCAAAACTGGTACCCGGGTGATGAGAACGGCAAAGGCGGGATTTATAACTTTGTGACCAAGCGCGGGGATTGTCGTGGTGACGATTCACGGATTTCTTGGACGCAGGTGGAGACAGGTTCTGCCATCACTTGGAAATACCCTTCGTGCATCATGCGCGGTGAGCGTTCGGCCGGTGAGTTTTATTCCGTGGCATTAACGCACAACCACCAGCAAGCCGATACGGGCACCAAGATGATCCACTTGGGCAAAGACTCCACCAGCAAAATCATCTCAAAAGGCATTTCGGCTGGGCGGAGCAACAACAGTTATCGCGGTCTGGTTCGGGTCGCGAAAAAAGCCACCAATGTCCGAAATTACACCCAGTGTGACAGCTTGCTAATCGGCAAGACCTGTGGGGCGCATACCTTCCCATACATTGAGGCAGCCAACGCCAGCGCCAAGGTCGAGCATGAAGCGACCACATCACGCATTGGTGAAGATCAACTGTTTTACTGTCGTTCTCGCGGTCTGGATGAAGAAGAGGCGGTGGCTTTGATCGTTGATGGCTTTTGCAAAGAAGTGTTTAAAGAGTTGCCGATGGAGTTTGCAGTGGAAGCCAAAGCATTGCTGGAAATTTCATTGGAAGGCTCGGTCGGATAACGGGCCATGTTTCCGAGAGTGCTCATGTGAGTGAATGAGCCACAAGATTCGCCAACTAACATTTAAAAGAAATTGGAAAAAATTCGCATGTTAAAGATTAAAGATTTACACGTCAGCGTCGATGATCAAGAAATCCTCAAGGGCTTGAGTTTGGAAGTTGGAGAGGGTGAGTTGCACGCTGTCATGGGCCCCAATGGTTCGGGAAAATCCACTTTGGGTTATACCTTGGCTGGCCGTGAGGACTACGAGGTGACCAGTGGCTCGATTGAATTTGAAGGCGAGGACATGGTCGAGATGGAGCCCAATGAGCGGGCGGCCGCGGGCGTGTTTCTCGCGTTCCAATACCCAGTGGAGATTCCTGGCGTGAACAACGCCTACTTTTTGCGTGCGGCTTTAAATGCCCAACGCAAGGCCCGAGGCGAAGAGGAAGTCGATGGGGTCAACTTTTTGAAAATGGTGCGGGCATCACTCACTGAACTCGAAATGGACGAGTCTTTGCTCAAGCGCGCCGTCAATGAAGGGTTTTCTGGGGGCGAGAAAAAGCGCAATGAGATTGTTCAGATGGCGGTCTTGCAACCCAAGCTGGCGATCTTGGATGAAACCGATTCGGGTCTGGACATTGATGCACTGAAACTGGTCGCTGATGGCATCAATCGTTTGCGGGATGGCAAGCGTTCATTTGTTGTCATCACCCACTATCAGCGTTTGCTGGATTACCTAACGCCTGACAAGGTGCATGTTTTGTCTGATGGTCGGATTGTGGAAAGTGGTGGCCCTGAGTTGGCTCACCGTTTGGAAGCCGAAGGCTACGGCCATCTGGAGAGGGCGTCGGCATGAGTGTTTTGGCCGAAAAGCTGGTCACAGAGACTGCCGCTAAGGCACACTCTGGGGCAGATGACCATCAGTCCATCCATGACTGGGGCCGGCAACGATTGATGCAGCATGGATTTCCAGATCTAAAAACAGAGGAATGGAAGTACACGCCGCTTCGGGTGTTGGAAAAGCGGGAATTCCAGGACCAGCCCGGGACCGCCACCACATTGCCCAGTTGGCCTGTGGAGGGTGTGGTGTTGCATTTTGACCACGGCATTTTGAGCATTGACCCGGCCACGCTCCCTGAGGGTGTGAAGCTCACCCCAACGCCATCCGACGCGCTTAATAAAAAAGATTATGACCAGATCTATGGTCAAAGAGAAGGTGCGTTTGCTTGGCTGAACTTGGCCCAATTCCAGCAAGCTTGGCACTTGGAGATCACCGGCGAACAGACCGTGATCATAGCGACCACCACCTCAGGTGCTTTTGAAGCCCAAGTGCATCCAAGAATGGTGATTGACATTGCATCCAATGCATCCTTGAACTTAATTGAATATCAGCGTGATTTGGGTCAGGGGCTGATCAATGGCACCTGTGAAATCAATGTGGCTGAAGGCGCCAAGGTCGAGCATTTGATTTGTCGCCAAAACACAGAGTCTGTCTGGATACAAAGGACCGATGTTGATGTGGCCAAAGACGCCGATTACCGTGTTGTTGCTTTTGATCAAGGCGGTCGTTTGACGCGTCACGATCTCAAGGTCCACGTCAAAGGCAGCGGGGCCAATGGCGAAATTGATGGCTTGGTGTTGCTCAATGGTCGCCAACACGTGGATTGGCACACTGAGATTGCCCACTGCGTGGGTCAGACCAACAGCCGCGAGGCATTTCGTTTCTTGGCCGATGGGTCGAGCGTGGGTGTCTTGAATGGGCGAATTCACATCCACGCCGATTCTGATGATTCCCATTCAGATCTCAATACAGCCAATCTGTTGTTGAGTGACGATGCACGCATCAACATCAAACCAGAGTTAGAGATCTATTCTGAAGAGGTCACAGCCAGTCACGGTGCAACCATTGGCCAGCTCGATGATCGGTCGTTGTTTTATATGCAATCACGTGGTCTGAGTGAGGCTGAGAGTCTGGCTTTGCTCAAGTATGGTTTTGCTGCTGAGCCGATGATGCAAATCCAAACCCCTGAGATTCGTGATTGGGTGCTTGGTCAGTTAAAAGAGGTCTTGTAATGGCGACAGATCGGGCGGCGATGACATCTCCATCGATTGATGTCGAAGGCATTCGTGCTGAGTTCCCGATCCTTGAGCGAGAAGTTCATGGCAAGCCCTTGGTGTATCTGGACAATGCCGCCACAACCCAGCGGCCCCTCAGGGTCATTGAAGCCATTGACCGCTTTTATCGACACACCAATGCCAATGTGCATCGTGGGGTCCATCAGCTCTCTGTTGAGGCATCTGAGCAGTTTGAGTCTGCCCGGACGGCATTGGCTCGATTTTTGAATGCGCCCAGCGAGCGTGAGATTGTCTTTACTCGGGGGACAACCGAGGCCATTAACCTCGTGGCCAACAGCTTTGTTCGTCCTAAGATCAAGCCCGGTGATGAGATCTTAATCACTCACATGGAGCACCACGCCAACATCGTTCCTTGGCAAATGCTGGCAGAGGCAACGGGTGCGGTTTTAAAAGTGGCGCCCATTGATGAAAAAGGTGTTTTGGATGTCGAGGCACTGAAAGGCTTGATGAATGAGCGCACACAGTTGCTTGGTGTGGTTCATGTCTCCAATGCATTGGGCACGATCAATCCAGTGGGTGAGATCTGTGCTTTGGCCCAACGACAAGGCATACCCGTCTTGGTCGATGGTTCGCAAGCCACCCCCCATTTAACCATCGATGTCCAGGCTTTGGGCTGTGACTTTTATTGTCTATCGGGGCACAAGATGTATGGTCCCACTGGCATCGGGGCCCTGTGGGCGAAAGCCGAGCACCTAGAGGCCATGCCGCCGTGGCAAGGTGGTGGTGAGATGATTCGCCACGTGAGCTTCGAGAAAACGACTTATAACGACATCCCCCAGAAGTTTGAGGCGGGCACCCCCAATATCGCGGGCGCCATTGGGCTGGCGGCAGCCATTGATTTTATTGAGAAAACAGGCATTGAAGCCATCGCGGCCCACGAGATGGGTTTGCTGCACTACGCCACTGAGCAGTTAAACGGTTTTGAGGGTTTGCGCATCATTGGCCAGGCAGACCAAAAAGGACCCGTTGTCTCGTTTGTCCTAGAAGGGGCGCACGCCAACGACATCGGTACCATTGTTGATCATTTTGGGGTGGCGATCCGAACTGGCCACCACTGTGCCATGCCGGCGATGCAGTTTTTTGGGGTGGCCGCCACCGCGAGAGCGTCTTTTGCGGTGTACAACAGACGCCAAGAGGTCGATGTGTTCGTGGATGCGCTCAAACGTGCTCAGGATATGCTCAAACCGTGACACTCGACCAGCTCTACCAGCAACGCATTCTCGAGCACAACCAACACCCCCAACACTTTGGCCCGTTGCCATCGGCCACCCACCGTGGCCGAGGGATTGATGCCTTGTGCGGTGATGACATCGAAGTGGCGCTTGTGGTTGAGGCTGGCAAGGTGGTGGAGGCTAAATTTTCTGGTGAGGCTTGTGCGGTGACCAAAGCCAGTGCCTCTATGTTGATGACTTGGCTGATTGGGCGTCCAGTCACCGAGGTAGCGATGGCCTATGGTGCTTTTCAGCAATTGCTGGCCAATCCACAGGCACCGGCCAACGAGCTTTTGGGGGAGCTCAATGATTTACAGCCAGTGGGCGCCTTCCCAGCCCGGCGGGGCAATGCTTTCCTGCCGTGGCAGGCAACGCTTGAGGCGCTCGGCCCCGAGCTGAGTCAAAGCACCTAGCTCAGCCTCTACGGCTGTGCGATAATACGGGGCTGATTAGGTTCACCAATAACTGAGGTTTCATTCATGGACTTTTTAATTGCCAGCGCAATGGCGCAGTCTGCTCAACCCGAAGCGCCCAGCTTGATCGCAAGCTTGCTCCCGCTCATTTTGATCGTGGTCATTTTTTGGTTTTTGTTGATTCGGCCCCAAATGAAGCGCAACAAAGAACACAAAGCACTCATTAGCGGCTTGTCAGCAGGAGACGAGGTCGTCACGGCGGGTGGCCTGCTGGGCCGAATCAGTGCGGTGGCAGACAGTTTTGTGACCGTCGAAGTCAACGATGGCGTGGAAGTTCAGGTCCAGCGCCACTCAATTGCTCAAGTTGTCCCTAAGGGCACCATTAAGAATCTGAAGTGATGAATAAATTCCCCGCTTGGAAATACGCTTTACTCATCATCGCCCTTGGCTTGGGAGCCGTTTATGCGCTCCCCAACCTGTTTGG
>JAGYMV010000004.1 GCA_018400355.1 Wenzhouxiangella sp. | reverse complement strand
GAGATTCGGGTATTGCACGAGGTCAACCTGACAATTGACCGTGGTGAGCGGATCGCCATTGTGGGTGCCTCAGGTGCTGGGAAAAGCACTTTGTTGCACCTGCTGGGGGGGTTGGACCGCCCCAATGCTGGGCGGGTCCTCATCGAAGGCATTGATTTGGCCACGCAAACCGAAAAAATGTTGGCTGCCCTTCGAAACAGAGCCATGGGCTTCGTGTATCAGTTCCACCATTTGCTGCCTGAATTCAGCGCACTGGAAAATGTGGCCATGCCTTTGCTCATCGGGGGCTTGGATCCCGCATCCGCCACTGAAAAAGCCAGCGCCATGCTCGAGAGAGTGGGGCTGGCTCATCGGGTGGGTCACAAGCCAGGTGAGTTGTCGGGTGGGGAAAGGCAGCGGACGGCAGTGGCCCGTGCGATGGTTCATCGACCCAGTTGCCTGTTGGCAGATGAACCCACAGGGAACTTAGATGAGGTCAATTCTGAACACATCTATGACTTGATGCTCGAGCTCAACACAGACTTCGCCACAGCATTGGTTGTGGTCACCCATGACCGCGCGTTGGCCCACAAAATGGACCGGTGCTTAGAGATGGTGGGTGGCCAATTGCAAGAGCTCACCTAGCGTGCCCCAGCTGACAATACTTGCCTTTATCGCAGGTATTGTCACGATGGCCTGGTGGCCAACACTACCCAGCCCTTTGTTTTACCTCGCCATGCTGTTGGTCAGCTTAGGGCTGTGCCTGTTCGGCTTATACCGTGGTGGGCATCGCGGCCCAAAGGTCAGTCTGATCTTCCTTGGGTGGGTGCTGGGGTTTTGTTGGTGCGGGCTGGCCGCTCATGTGGCAATGGCCGATCGATGGCCCAGCCCAGATCGGGTTGAGGTCTCATCGCGTGACGTGCATTGGGTTGAGGGTCATGTGGTGGGTTTGCCCTCATGGTCGGATGACTCGCTTAGGTTTGAGTTCGACACAGCCGATCCGGAATTTCCCAACCGGCTGTTGGTCCGTTGGCATCGCCCCAATGTGTACATCAGCCCAGGCCAACAATGGCGACTGCCATTGAGAATGGATCCCCCGCAAGGCCGCCTCAATTTTGGGGGCTTTGATTACGAACAGTATTTGTTGGCTGAGGGCATTGGGGGTTTGGCGCGGGTCAATACCAGCAAAGGCCAGCCCACATTCTTGGGTGAAGGTGACTCGGTCGGGTATTTTTTTGACCGACGCCGACAGGTGATGGCAGAAAACATCCAAGCCACAACAACGCATCTTGAGGTCGCGTCTTTAAAGCGGGCTTTGTTGATCGGCGACCGCTCGACGATTTCAGATGGTGTGCGCGAGATTCTGCAACAAACTGGAACAGCGCATTTGCTGGCCATTTCGGGCCTTCATGTGGGCATGGTGGCGGGTCTGGGGATGGCATTTGGCTGGGTTGTTTGGATTTTTTTGGCTTTGTTTCAACTTCAAGTCTCGCGTCAGGTGGTGATGGTGGTCACTGGGTGGGGTGTTGGCTTTGCCTATGCCGGACTGGCTGGCTTTAGCTTGCCAACCCAACGGGCGGTGTTGATGTTGGGGGTGGTTGCTGTGGCGTTTTTATGGCATCGGCGCATCATGCCGTTTGATGCCTTATTGATGGCTGGCTTTGTGGTGTTGGTGCTCTCCCCACTGTCGGTGTTGAGTGTGGGTTTTTGGCTTTCGTTTGTGGCCGTGGTGTTTTTGATTTGGGGGTTTGCCTGGCGCATCAAACCACGGACACATTTTCGGGGTGTGCGCGCTTTGGTGGCTGCTCAGTTGATTTTGGCGATTGGGCTTCTGCCGCTCAACGTGGGCCTTTTTGGGCAATGGTCACCCAGTGCTTTTGTGGCCAATTTGGTGGCCATCCCTTGGGTCGGTTCGGTGGTTCTTCCCACGCTGTTGTTGTCTGCGATCACGGAGGGCATCGGCTGGTCTGTGCCTTGGCTGGCCTGGATTGGTGATGAGGGTCTGGCGTGGCTCATGGTTTTCTTGCGCCGACTGTCTGAGTTCGAGGGAGGGCACCACACCGTCGCATTCGGGTCAGCACCCAGCATGGTACTGGCGCTCATTGGGGCTGCTTGGTTGCTGGCACCACCTGGCTGGCCAGGGCGATGGCTGGGGTTGTCATTGATGGCTCCATTGCTATTGGGCGCAATGGTTTCCGGTGCCAGCCCACCCAACCGTCTCTTGGGTCAGGGCTTGACGCTCTCGGTGCTTGATGTGGGTTCTGGGCTGGCGGTGATGGCGGAGACAGAGCAATACCGCCTGCTGTATGACACGGGCCCTGGTGATGGATTGGGCCGCGACTCGATTGGTGATGTGCTCAAGCATTGGCCCAGACCCCACGGTTCGCGCACACACCGCTTGCTGATCGATGATTTGGTCGTCTCTCATGCGCACAGTGGGCACCGCGGTGGGTTAGGGGCCATCAAGGAATGGGCTTGGGTCAGGCGGGCGCACGTGCCCAAAGCGATGGGGTTGGATCCATGGTTGCCGATTGGAGATGTTTTGGATTGCCGGCGGGGCCAACAGTGGGTGGCCGGTCTTTGGACCTTTGAGTTTGTGCATCCCGGTGAATTTCTGCCCGATTTGGGTGGCAACAGTGGCTGTGTTTTGTGGATCCACAGTGACACCACCTCCGTGCTTCTCAATGGCGGTCTGGATGCCATCGGGGAAGCCCATGTCGCCACCATGGTGCCAGACCTCAAAGCCGATGTTCTCATTATTGGCCGATCGGGCCACACAGACACCACCAGTCACGCTTGGCTTGAACAACTCAACCCACGTTTGGGTGTGATCTCAGTCTCGGTCAGTGATGCCTATGGCCGGCCCTCGGATGATGTGCTCGCACGCCTCGATGCCTCTGGCGTGAAGGCCTTAACAACCAGCCGGTGTCGAGCGATGCGCTTGGTGATCCATCCTCTAGACCCAGAGATTCAGGTGACCACTGTGGCTGGCCTCGAGCGCCGCTTTTGGCGTGATGGGTCTCAGTGTTGAGGGGGCTTGGAAAGGCGGTATCATGAGACCAGTGATTTGGGAAACAGTGGATGATTGAAATGTTGGATATTTTGATGGCCGGTGGTTGGCTGATGCTCCCAATTGTGGGCTGTTCGATTCTCGCCTTGACCATTGTGCTTGAGCGTTTTTATGTTCTGAGCCCCAAGCGGGTCTTGCCAGACTCAGCGCGCGATCAAGCCAATCGCTTATGCTCGTCTGCTCAGATGGATTCGGGGGCCATTGACGCGCTGAGGCAATCCTCTCCCTTGGGGAAGGTGCTGGCCGAGGTGGTCTTGACCCGCGATTGGCCCCAAAAGAGTCGCGCCCAAAAAATTGAAGAGCTTGGGCGACAAGTGGTCCATGATTTGGAGCGTTTTTTAAACACGCTCGGTACGATTGCTGGGATCACGCCCTTGCTGGGTTTGTTGGGAACAGTGATTGGAATGATTAAGGTTTTTCAAACCATTCAAGTGGCTGGCGTGGGCCAACCCACTTTGCTCGCAGGCGGGATCTCAGAAGCTCTGATCACCACCGCAGCCGGACTGTCTGTCGCCATCCCAAGTTACTTCTTCTATCGCTATTACCGTGCCAGAGTTCGCGCCTTGGCTCTAGAGCTTGAGCAGTCGGTGAGTGATTTGATGGCTCAGGATCATCAGCAATGAAGTTTTACCAACCAGATACCGAAGAACCAGAAATCAATCTCACCGCTTTAATTGATGTCGTGTTTTTGCTGCTCATTTTTTTCATGGTCTCGACAACCTTTGAGCAAACCAAACTCTTGGATGTGTCATTGCCAGCTGCAGGCGGCGCACCGATGGCAAGCTCTATGTCAGAGTATCGCGTGACTTTATCTCTCGGTGGCCAGGTTGGCATGGATGGATGGGTTGGACAGCTCAATGACTCCGCGGCCTTGCAGCAGCAGCTTGAGCAATCTTTGGCCAGAGCCCCGGAGCAGTCGGTGGTGATTTATGCCGATGAGGGTGTGAGTCATGGCGAAGTCGTGACTTTAATGAACGAGCTGTCTCAGGCGGGGGTTGAATCGGTACAAGTGGCAACAAGGTACAATCAGCGTCAGATTGGGCCTTGAGCCAACCGAGCCATCAACCGTTTAATTGGCCTCTTAATCAGCCGCCAAAGTGACCAAAGAGTTTTAGCATGAGCCAGTCAACCACCACACCAACATCGATCTATCGACGTTTGTTGGGTTATATCTTGGCGCATCGAGCCATTTTTGCGTTGTCTATTTTTGCGGTGGCCTTGGATGCGGCGGGTCAGGGTTTGTTCTTTTATTTGTTGCGCCCACTGATCGATGAGACGATCGTGGCAAGTGACCCCGTATTCAGTTGGTGGTTGCCGGGTCTGGTGATGGGCGCGGTGGCGCTCCGCATCGTTGGCAATTTCGGTGGCGTGTATGGCATGGAGTGGGTTGGCCGACGACTCATCGCTGACATGCGACAGGACGTCTTTGGTCGCTATCTGGGCTTGCCCAGCGCCTATTTCGATCAGCGCTCGCCCGGGCAGATGATTTCTGTGATCAGTTACAACGCGGAGCAAGTGGCCCAAGGCGCGACCACTGCGTTGATTGGGGCGATCAGAGACACATTGACGGTGGTGGCGTTGGTTGGCGTCATGCTCATCCAGTCCTGGCGCTTGACCCTAGCCATGTTGTTGTTGGCGCCGGTGATTTTGCTGGTGGTGAGCGTCATCAGTGTGCGCTTTCGGCGGCTATCGGGTCGCATACAGCACTCCATGGGCGATGTCACCCACCTGACAGAGGAAGCCGTTAATGGCCATGAGGTCATTAAGGTTTATGGGGGGCAGGCGCATGAGGCCAATCGCTTTGGTGAAGAGACAGAATCTAACCGGCAGTTGCATTTGAAGTTGGCGGCCACACAGCTGGTGTCATCATCACTGATCCAGTTGGCTGCCGGCGCGGCGGTCGTCATTTTGCTCGTATTGGCCGCCAGTGATTGGCTGCGAGATTCGGTGAGTGCCGGCATTTTCATGTCTGTCTTGGCGGCCATGGTGGCCTGCATACCACCACTCAAGCGGTTGACCAAGTTGCACGTGGTGATTGAAAAAGCCGTGGCGGCGGCTGAAAGCATTTTTGAGATCATTGATAGCCCCACGGAGACCAACGAGGGTCGGTTTGCGCCTGACAAGATCGCGGGAAACATTGAGTTTGAGAATGTGAGCTTTCGCTATGGCCCAGATGAGACGGCGCCAGTCTTGGATTCGGTCAGTCTTGAACTAAAACCCGGCAGCTTAACCGCCGTGGTCGGTCGCTCTGGCTCTGGAAAAAGCACGTTGATGAAGTTGCTCCCACGTTTCTATGAGCCATCTGAGGGCCGAGTGCTGCTCGATGGGGTCGATTTGGTGGATTATGAATTGGGTGCGTTGCGCGCTCACATTGGGCTTGTTTCCCAGCATGTGGTGCTGTTTAACGACACCATCGCGGCCAATATCGCCTATGGTGCCGATCGAGCCACCTCAAAAGACCAGATCAAGCAGGCGGCCGAGAATGCCTATGCGATGGAGTTCATTGATCGGTTGCCCGAAGGCCTAGATACTCGATTGGGTGCCGGTGGGGTTTTATTGTCTGGCGGTCAAAAACAGCGATTGGCGATAGCACGCGCGATCTTGAAAGACGCACCCATTTTGTTGCTGGATGAGGCGACCTCCGCTCTCGATGCAGAATCAGAGCAATGGGTGCAAAAGGCGCTCGATAATCTAATCGTGGACCGCACTTGTCTGGTGATTGCGCATCAGCTATCGACCATTCAGCGCGCGGACCAAGTCATCGTCCTTGATCAGGGGCGGGTGGTGGAGGCTGGGACGCATGCCAGTCTGATGGCCATGGAGCAGGGGCTTTACCGACATTTGTATCATCTCCAATTCGAAGCAGCGTCGGTGCATGCTTAGAAGTAGTCTGGCAGATTGGCTGACCTCGGTCTGGTACGCCCCATCCAAGCCACCGGCTTGGCTTCGTGCTTTGGTGCCCATGTATCGGTATCTAAGAGCAAAACAGATCGCAAAATCACACCGCATGAGAGACCAAAGACCGAACGTCCCCGTCATTGTGGTCGGCAATTTGGTCGTGGGTGGGTCTGGAAAGACGCCGGTGGTGGCGCGTGTGGTGGCTGCGTGTCGCGATGCTGGATACCGAGTGGCTGTGATATCGCGGGGCTATGGGGGTGCTGGGCGATCGGCCAATCAGCGAGACATTGTCTTGGTCAGACCCAACAGCGATCCGAAAGAGGTAGGGGATGAGTCAGTGCTTCTGGCCAAGCAAACGGGCGTTGATGTCTGGGTTGGGCGAGACCGCCAGTTGGCCGTCGCCCGCGCTGTGGCAGCGGGTGCTGAGGTGGTGGTGAGCGACGATGGCTTGCAACATCACACGCTGCAAAGCAGCTATACAATGTGTTTGATCGACGGCGAGCGTGGCTTTGGGAACGGGTATTTGTTGCCAGCTGGGCCATTGCGAGAGCCGATTGATCGTCTGAATTCGGTGGACCAAATCCTAATTAAGTCAGGCAACTTTCGGCTGGATCAGCCCCACAGTCGCTTTGAATTGTCGCCCAAGCACTTGCTGCGGGTGGCGGATGGTGAACACATTGATTTGAACGGGCTTGAAGGCCAAGCCGTGGTGGGGCTATGTGCCATCGCTCACCCAGAGGGCTTTCGCCAGACGCTTAAAACACTTGGGATGACGGTGAGTCTGAGGGCTTGGCCTGACCACCATGCCTTCTCCATAGACGATTTGACTCGAGCCCATCAGAGCAAACCCATGGTGGTGACCCAAAAAGATTGGGTGAAGATTGAGCGGCTTGCGTTGCCCGACGAACTCAAGGGCAATCTATACGTTCTTCAAGTTGAAGCGCAACTGGACCCGGCGGTCTTGGATGCGGTGGTTGGGCATGTGCGAGAATTCATACACCATGGCTAATTTTCATCTCTTGATCCCAGCTCGACTCGGCTCTACACGGCTGGCCAACAAAGCACTTGCTGATGTGCTCGGTGCGCCACTGGTGGTCCGAGTCTGGCAAACCGCCACACAAGCCGGGGCCGATTCGGTCACGGTGGTCACTGATCATCCAGACATCGCCACCGCCGTTGAGACGGTGGGTGGGCGAGCACTCATGACAAGCCCAGCGCACGCTTCGGGCACCGACCGGCTGTGCGAGGCCGTCGAGTTGCTTGGTTTGGATGACGAGGCCATCGTCGTCAATCTGCAAGGCGACGAGCCCCTCATGCCGGTGGCGTGCTTGCAGCAAGTGGCGCGCGTGTTGCAGGCACACCCCACTGCACAGTTGGCCACATTGTTTGATCAGTTGGGGTCCGAGGCGGCCTGGCGCGACCCCGATGTGGTGAAGGTGCTCGTCAACAACGCCAATCAGGCGCTTTGTTTTTCTCGTTCCCCCATTCCATATGCTCGAGGAGGCGGCTGGCCTGACAGCGTGGCCAAGCGCCATGTGGGTTTATATGCTTATCGAGTCAGCGCATTGCGGCGCTGGCCAAGTCTCCCGATGAGTGAGATCGAGCAGGCGGAATCCTTGGAGCAGTGGCGTGCTTTGTCTTCTGGCTGGCAGATTGTGTGTGATCAAGCCCTCGAGCCCATACCCGCTGGTGTGGACAATGCCGATGATTTGGCGAGAGTTTGCGAGGCATTTGCCCGCCTATCGGACGCCACGGCGTCTGTCGATGCCAGCGAGATGCATCCAAATAGATGAGATCTGGCTCACCGAACAAAATACTCTTTGTTTGCTTGGGTAACATTTGTCGGAGCCCTCTGGCCCAAGGGGTTTTTCAACATCGCTTGGCCCGTGTTGGTTTCGACAGCCCAGCCATTGAGCTCGATTCTGCGGGCACGGCGGCTTACCACATCGGCAAAGCCCCAGACCCCCGGGCGCGTGCGGTGGCCAAAGCGGCTGGGTTTGATGTAGATGAGCAAAGAGCCCGTCAAGTGAGCATGGGGGACTTTGAGCGCTTCGATGAGATTTATGCAATGGACCGAGCCAACCACGAGGCACTGCTTGGGTTGGCAGCATCTGGTACGCAGCACAAAGTTCGTTTGTTGATGTCCTTGGTGGAGCCCACCTCACCATGGTTTGGACTCGATGTGCCCGATCCCTACTATGGCGGTCTCGATGGTTTTACGGAGGTGGTGTCCATGCTGGATCAAGCAGCCTCTGCGTGGATCGAGCGGTGCGTCCAAGGCGCAGGGCATTCGGGTGGTTTGAATGAGTGATTTTTGTGGCCAGACCTTTGCAAAAAGCCTGACCAAAGGGCCGGGCGTGTATGTGATGCGCGACGACAAAGGCCAGGTGCTTTATGTTGGCAAGGCCAAAAATCTACAACGCCGAGTTGGAAGTTATTTTAATGGCCAAGACAAAGGGGCCAGAATCAATTTGATGATTAAAAAGATTGCCTCCATGGAGGTGAGTCTGACGGAAACAGAAACAGAGGCCCTGTTGCTAGAGAATGAGTGGATCAAGGCCCACAAACCGCGTTTCAATATCAACCTCAGAGACGACAAGAGTTATCCATGGATTCGGTTGAGCAGTGATCACCCCTACCCATTGATTAGCTTTTATCGAGGGAAGAAAAAGGCAAAGGGCGAGTTTTTCGGACCATTCTCGAGTATTGGCGCGGTTCGAGAGTCACTCAACCAAATTTATCGATTGTTTAAGTTGCGTCAATGCCGCGACAGCGTGTTTAAAAACAGAACCCGTCCGTGTCTGCAATACCAGATTAAAAGATGCTCAGCACCCTGTGTGGACTATATCTCCCAAGCCGACTACGCAGCCGATGTCGATGCAGCCAGACAGCTTCTAAATGGCCATGATGATGCCGTCATTCAGCACTTGGTGCAACGCATGACAAAGGCAAGCGAAGAACAAGATTATGAGCAGGCGGCGGTTTTTCGCGACCACATTCAATCATTGCAAACCGTGCGCTCGCAACAGTTTGTGATGGGGCAGCAACAGGAGATGGATGTCATCGGTGTGGCCTCATCCTCAGGCGCTGTGGCCATTCATGTCATGTCTTTTCGGAATGGGCGCAACGTCGGCGGGCGCAATTTGTTTCCAAGCAACGTCACATCACAAGACAGCGATCAGTCGGTCATTGATGCCTTTTTGGGACAGTTCTATCAAGACCACCGGCCGCCCCGTGTGGTGTTGGTGTCACAGGAACCAAGCGCGCCAACACTGTGGGCCGAAGCACTCGGGCAGCGCCGCTGTGGGCCCGTTGATTTGAAATATCGCGTGCGTGGCGAGCGGCTTCAGTGGATTTCTCTGGCGGTCAAAAACGCTGAAGATGCTTTGAGGCGGAAATTGGTCGAAAAAGATCAATGGGGCCAAGGATTGTCTGCGTTGTCATCTTTGTTATCACTCTCAGGCCCACCCGAACGTATGGAATGCTTTGATATCAGTCACAGCAGCGGGCAGGGGACGGTGGGTTCGTGTGTCGTGTTTGGGCCTGAGGGTGCCATGAAGCGTCACTATCGGCTCTATGGGATCGAAGGGATTGCGCCAGGGGATGACTACGCTGCGATGGAGGATGTTCTGCGGCGCCGTTACCGCCGGGCATTGAAAGAAGAAAGCCAGTTGCCCGATTTGTTGGTCATCGATGGTGGCAAGGGTCAGCTCAGCCGAGCCCGGAAAGTGATGACCGAGCTGGGCCTTGATGCCATTCCTCTATTGGGTGTGGCGAAGGGACCAGCCAGGCGCAGTGGCCATGAGCGGCTGATCTTTGGAGACAAAGAAGTGGTCCCTGGGCCGCACCATCCAGCCTCCCATGTGATCCAGCAGATTCGGGATGAAGCGCATCGGTTTGCTGTCGCCGGCCATCGACGCAAACGACAAAAGGCGGCCCATCAATCCATTCTCGATGGCATTGAAGGGATTGGTTCTGTGAAGCGGAAGCGATTGTTGCAGCAATTTGGCGGTCAAGAGGGTTTGATCAAGGCGAGCGTGAAAGACCTGCAACGGGTGGAGGGGATCAGTGAGGCATTGGCCGTTCGCATTCATGAGGCGCTCCATGCCGAGCCCAGTCGTGTTCGAGCAAACCAGAAGAAAACGGCCCATTGAAGCTGGTCTAAGAGCTTTATAATAGGCAGTCAACTGAAGCAGTTTGTTTAGGGAGCCAAAGCGTGCGCATCACCATACCCACCATGCTGACCTTGGTCAGAATCGCGATGATACCGATTTTGGTGTTGGTGTTCTATTTGCCTTGGGCCGGTGCCAATCAGTTGGCTGTTCTGATTTTTGTTTTGGCAGCACTCACCGACTGGGCGGATGGCTGGGTGGCCAGAAAATTTGAAATGTCCTCGCGTCTGGGGGCGTTCCTTGACCCAGTGGCCGATAAGTTGATGGTGGCTGTGGCCTTGGTGCTGATTGTTCAGGCCAATCCCGATATCATCTTGGCCGTTGCTGGTGCGGTGATCATCGGGCGTGAGATCACTGTCTCGGCGCTTCGGGAATGGATGGCGATCATCGGTGAAAGTGCGCAGGTGAAAGTTCAGTGGATTGGAAAACTCAAAACCACCGCTCAGATGGTGGCCATTGGATTTTGTTTGTATGGTGAGCCCTTGTTTGCGCTTCCGATACTGGCCATCGGCGAGGTGTTATTGATTGTGGCTGCTGGGCTGACCTTGGTTTCTATGAGTATGTATCTTAGGGCTGCCTGGCCAGCGCTGCGTGCGCAATGATTCAATTGCATTGGATTTGTGCAAGTACTGTGTATCTACGAATGGACTTTTAATGATGAATAAGGCGAAGCATTCTTTTAAAAAAACTCAGGCAGAACAAGCCGATCGTCATCGCTTGTATGAAGCCAGTGTGCAAGACACAGAATCAGAACTTGATTTTGTGGCAGAGACTTTTGAGTCCTTGTCCAAGCGCCCATTGCGTCTTTTGCGAGAGGATTTCTGCGGCACCGCCAATACAGCGTGCGCCTTTGTTCGCAATCACCCCGCCAATCGAGCTGTTGCCATTGACTTGGATGAAGAGGTGCTCGAGTGGGGGCGTCGGAATCATTTCCAGCAACTCAATCCCGAGCAACAGTCTCGAGTCGAACTGGTCCACAGCGACGTATTAGAGGTGCATGAGCCCAAAGCCGATGTCATCGTTGCGATGAATTTTAGCTATTACCTGTTCAAGACCAGAGACTCGCTGCGCGCGTATTTCGAGCATTGCTTGGCAGGTTTGGTTGAAGACGGTGTGTTGATCCTGGACTCGTTTGGGGGCTTTGAGGCCCATCGAGAGCTCGAAGAGAGCACGGAATATGATGGTTTTACCTATGTTTGGGATCAACACGCTTTCGACCCAATCACGCATGACACCGTCTGCCAGATTCATTTTGAGTTTCCCGACGGCTCGAAACTAAAACGAGCGTTTGAGTACCATTGGCGGCTTTGGACCTTACCTGAAATTCAAGAATTGCTCAAAGAGGCAGGCTTTAACGATGTGGGTGTTTACTGGGAAGGAACCGACGAAGAGACCGGCGAGGGCGATGGCGTTTACACCCGCTCTGAGCATGGAGAAGCCGATGCTGGATGGATTGCTTATTTGGTGGCTAGACGAGTCAATTGAAACTTAGGAGATTGGTGGGATGAGTGATGTACGCATCGAACGGGACAGCATGGGTGAGCTTGAGGTCCCCCAAAATGCCCTGTGGGGCGCGCAGACACAGCGCGCGGTGAACAATTTTCCGATCAGTGGTCAGCGCATGCCACGCGCCTTCATACAGGCGCTTGGTTTGGTCAAGAAAGCCTGTGCGGAAGCCAATGTGGCCCTTGATCTTCTCGAGCCCGAGTTGGGGCAAGCCATTGGGCGCGCAGCCGATCAGGTGATTGCAGGCAAGGTGGATGAGCACTTTCCAGTCGATGTCTATCAAACAGGTTCTGGTACCAGCTCAAACATGAATGCCAATGAAGTGATTTCTCATTTGGTGGCCAGAGACTCAGCGGGCGTGGAAGTGCACCCCAATGACCATGTCAACATGAGCCAAAGCTCAAACGATGTGATTCCCACCACCATTCAGGTGAGCGCGTGTTTGACGACGGCCGAACAGCTGTTGCCTGCGCTCAAGCATTTGCACACCGTGCTCACCAAGCGCTCGGTGGAGTTGGAGTCCGTGGCCAAGACGGGTCGGACCCATCTGATGGATGCAATGCCCGTGACTTTAGGGCAGGAGCTCGCCACTTGGGCTTGCCAGATCGAGAGTTCAATTGCACGATTGACCAGCGCATTGGAACGGCTCCGCTTTTTGCCTCAGGGTGGGACCGCTGTGGGTACTGGCATCAATGCGCCAGAGGCTTTTGGCGAAGAAGTGGCCAAGGCTTTGACCAATGCCACCGGCTTTGAATTTGCCTCAGCAACCAACAAGTTTGAAGGCATCTCCAGCGTTGATGGTGTTGTTGAGCTATCGGGTCAGCTGAAAACGCTCGCTGTTTCTTTAATGAAGATCAGCAATGACCTTCGATGGATGAATTCTGGCCCACTGGCGGGATTGGGCGAAATCGAGCTGATGCCCCTGCAGCCTGGAAGCTCGATCATGCCGGGCAAAGTCAACCCGGTGATCCCAGAGGCGGTGTGCATGGTGGCAGCGCGCGTGATCGGACACGATGCGACCATCACGGTGGCCGGTCAATCTGGCAATTTCCAGCTCAATGTGATGTTGCCCGTGGTGGCGGCGTCCATTCTCGAGAGCGTTCATATTCTGAGCCAATCGGTTCGCCTCTTGGCTGATCAGGCCATCAAGGGTTTCAAAGTTCGCCACGACAATCTAAATGATGCCTTAGAGAGAAACCCCATTCTCGTCACCGCACTCAACCGAGTGATTGGGTATGAGCTGGGTGCGGCCTGCGCCAAAAAAGCCTATCAGGAAGGCCGACCCATCATTGAAGTCGCTGAGGAAATGACGGATTTGTCACGTGATGAATTAAAAAGCCTTTTGGATCCGCTTAAACTCACCAAAGGTGGCATCGCTTAGCTGCGCTTGTGTCTAGAGTCTAGAGCCTCGCCGCGAGTGGGCTGAGGCTGGGCACCCAGTCAATCGAGGTGCCCTTGAAATCGAGTCCAACCATCCCAAACTGTTGTCATGAGGGCGCCGCTAGGGCCCTCGTTCAATCACTTATTGCTTCAAAGGAGAATAAGGCAATGACAACATTTGATTTAACACCACTGTATCGTTCTGCCATTGGTTTTGACCGTTTGGCCGATATGCTTTCAACCGCTGCCCGAACCGATGCCAACGCAGGCTATCCGCCCTATAACATCGCGGTCTTAGATGAGGATGCCTATCGCATCACCATGGCGGTTGCAGGCTTTAGCGACAACGAGCTCAATATCGAGACGGAGCGAAATACTTTGACCATTTCAGGTCGCCAAGCGGCCGATGAGGAAAGCGATGAGCCTGAGTATCTGTATCGTGGCATCGCGACACGGTCGTTCGAAAGACGCTTCCAGTTGGCCGATCACGTGGAGGTCAGCGGGGCGCGATTGGAAAATGGGCTGTTGCACATCGACCTTAAGCGCGAGTTGCCAGAGCAGATGAAGCCGAGGAAAATTGCCATTCATTCGAATGTATTGGCTCACGAGACCGATCAGGACCAAGCGGCCTAAAGGCTGACTCAATCCGTCAAGGCTCTAGAGCCTTAAAGAACCTCAAAAAGGGCGCCTTGAGCGCCCTTTTTGTGTAGGATAGCCCCATGGAGTCGACCATCACTCGAAACGCTGTCTGGTTACGTTTTTACCCCATCTATCAGTGGCTGTTCTATATCCCTGTGTGTGTTTCGCTCACGGTTGTCGGTGCATTGATTGCTGTACCCGTTGGATTTTTTGTTTCCCCCAAATTGGCCAATCTCCACATCGCAGTCTGGTGGGCGAAAGCCTTGACACGATTAGCGGGGGTGCGGGTTGAGGTCAAGGGGGCAGGGCACGTGGACCCCTCGCAGTCTTATGTGCTCGTCGCCAATCACCAAAGTGCGTTCGATATTCCTGTGATTTATGGCTACAGTGGGCTGGATTTGAGGTGGGTGATGAAAGCCGAAATCAAATGGATTCCATTTGTGGCCGCCGGTTGCCGTGCCATTGGCCATGTGTTTGTAGAGCGGGGCAATACTCAGCAATCAACGGATGCCATTAATAGGGCGGTGGCCCGCTTGGAATCCGGCACAGGCGTTTTGTTTTTCCCAGAAGGCACCCGCAGTATGGATGGCCAATTGTTGCCCTTCAAAAAAGGCGCCTTTCGCTTAGCGGTGAACCAGAAGATGCCCATTTTGCCGGTGACGGTGATTCATACACGTGAGGTCCTGCCGCCCAAACGCTGGTCTATCCGCCCACAAACGGTGGTGCTTCATTTTCATCCGCCCATTGATACGGCTGCGTGTGATGAGCATGACATTCCAGCGTTGATGGCCTCGTCCAGGCACGCCATTGCCACCGAGTTGAGCTGACTCCATTGAGGTTGTGGTGATTGAAATACCCGACCCGCGCTACACGAGCTCAGCACGCGCACAGGCCAATTTTGTGCTGGCCGTTCAGCTTTCTTTTGTATTGGTGCTGGGTATATCGGTCGCTTATGTCATCGATGTGATTTTGCCCCATGACTTATTGGCGTGGGGGCTATCCCCACGAGAGCCAGCGGGACTCTTGGGCGTTGTGACCGCGCCTTTTTTGCACGCCTCTCTTGGGCATCTGTTGTCCAACACGGTGCCGCTGTTTGTTGGTTTTAGTTTGATGTTTTATTTGTTTCCAAACGCTTCGGCTCGGGCAGCATTAATCATTTATTTGGGCAGTGGGCTGTTGGCTTGGCTGTTTGCTCGCCAAGCCATCCATGTCGGCGCCAGTGGGATGGTTTATGGGGTGTTGGCTTTCTTGTTTGTCTCTGGTTTGCTGCGTCGAGATCTTCGGTCGTTGGGCGTGTCGTTGATGGTCGCCTTTGTCTATGGCTCCATTGTCTGGGGTGTCTTGCCCTTTGATACCGGTATGAGCTGGGAGCTTCATTTGGCAGGGACTTTGATGGGCGCGGGGTGCGCTGTGGTGTATCGACACTGGGATCGCCCACCGATGAAGCGTTACGAGTGGGAGCTTGAGCAAGCAACAGGCGAAGACGATTTGAATTTGTTTGATGGCGCTGGTGAGGTCGATCGGGAAGAGCCCACCGGAGATGATGACAATGAGTCGCGGGTGCTGCCGCGCGACTGATCTCATTCAGAGTCTTTTGGGAACGCCAAGCGCCAGTTGACCTGGTCGAGTGCCGGCCAACCTTCGCGCCAACGGCCTGGTTTGTGTTGCGGGTGGGTGGCCTCCAATGCCAGCCCTTGGAATAGGGTCTGGCGAAAAGACGCTCGCGTGATGGCCTCCGCGCCCAGTCGCATGAGGTGTGGATTGCTGACTTGGCAGTCGACCAGGTCGAAAGACCAGCGTTTCATCAAAACCATCAGGTAGGCCAGCGCGATTTTTGATGCATCACTCCGTCGGTGAAACTTGGACTCAGCAGAAAACACTCGGCCCATTGCCACGCCATAAAGACCACCGACCAATGTGCCCTCGTACCAAACCTCAACGCTGTGCGCCCAGCCCAAATGAAAAAGCTCAAGATAGGCCGCTTTCATGGCAGGCGTGATCCAAGTGCCTGTTTCAGCACCTCTGGGCTCGCTACAGGCTGAAATCACCGATTCAAATTGCGTATCGACGCTGATGCTCCATCCTGGTCTGCGGAGGGTTCTGAGCAAGCGTTTGGCGGGTTTGTAATGATTGGGGAAGAAAACAGCTCGAGGATCGGGAGACCACCACAGGATGGGGGAGCCGGGTTCGTACCAAGGAAAGATGCCTTGGGTGTAGGCTTTAATCAGCCGGGTTGAAGACAAATCACCACCCCAGGCGATGAGGCCGTCTGGGTGCTGGCAGTGCTCCGGGTCAGGGAAGGCGCCCTCTGGGTCTGGCGAAAGCTCTGGGATGTGTGGCGCCTGTCTCATTGTCTGTGCGGACTCTTTTGGATGGGGCCCTCACTCAGCATAAGGGTTGAGTGATGCCAAGTCATCTCGATACGCCATCAAGGCCATTTTCTCGCGGCGCAAATAGTCCCCAATGGCGCTTTTGAGCTGGTCTGAAGCAAACCAATGGTAGGAATGGGTGGCCTGAGGCAAAAATCCCCGTTTGATCTTGTGCTCTCCTTGCGCCCCTGGCTCAAACCATTTGAGGCCATGGCGAATACAGTAGTCAATGCCTTGGTAATAGCACACCTCAAAATGCACATCTTTGGTCTCAATCAAGCTGCCCCAGTATCGACCATAGAGCCTTTCGCTGTCTTTGAAGAAAATGGCCGCAGCCAAATCTTGGCCATCAAGCCCAGCAACACACAGCATAAATTGCTCGCCCAATTCGCGTGCGATGTCGGAAAAAAAGCCAAAACTCAGAGCTGGGTGGTTGCCGTACATGGCATGGGTTGTTTGATAGCATTGGTAGGCAAGCCTTAAGGTGGGCTCATCCAAATTGTCCCCATCAAGCCAACGAAATGCCCAACCCTGATCATGGGCCTTTCTCCGTTCTGCTTTGATGTTTTTTCGAGGCTTCCTTTTTAGGGTGGTTAGAAAATCCTCAAAATCTCTATAGCCCTTGTTTTCCCAATGAAACTGCCAATCGAAACGAGCCAGCCACTCACTCGAATCCAGCACCTCCCGATCCAATGCAGAGCAAAAATTGATGCCGGCGTTGCTCAGGTTTGCATCCTGACAAAAGGCCTCAATCTGAGACAGTGTGTGCTGCGCTCGCTCCACGCTGGTGTGACCAACACAAAGCCGTGGTCCGGTCACCGGGCTGAAAGGGGCAGCGATGAGCAACTTGGGGTACCAGCGAATGCCAGCTTGCTGGGCGGCTTGTGCCCACATCCAGTCAAATACGAACTCACCATGCGAGTGAGTTTTCACAAACGCCGGTGCCTCAATGCCCTGGACTGGGTTCCAGCCAGTGCCTGGCCCAATGCAGTGGTTGTCGCTCAGTGCCCCCAAAAAGCGCGGGTCGACAAAGACTTCACCTGCTGCTGGCGCCTCGAGTGGGCTCAATGGTCTTGGTCGAGGTATTTCTCTGCGTCCAGAGCGGCCATACAGCCAAAGCCTGCTGAGGTGATGGCTTGACGATAAACGTGGTCGGCCACATCGCCTGCTGCGAAGACGCCAGGGATACTCGTTTGCGTGGCCATGCCAGCCTGACCACTGAGGATCTTGAGATAGCCGTCATTCATCTCAAGCTGGTCCTTGAATAGGCCCGTATTGGGGTCGTGGCCAATGGCAATGAACACAGCATCTAGGTCAATGTGCTGGGTTGAGTCATCCAGCACCGAGCGAATCGCCATGCCCGTGACCCCATCGTCGTCACCCAAGACCTCATCGAGTACATGGTGCCAATGAATTTTGACCCGACCCTCGGCTTCGCGCTCAAACAGCCGCTGCTGCAGTATCTTCTCGGCCTTGAGCTCATCGCGGCGGTGAACCAAGACCACCTCGCTGGCGATATTCGACAAATAAAGGGCTTCTTCAACCGCGGTGTTGCCACCCCCGATGACCGCCACTGGCTTGTTTCGATAAAAGAAACCATCACAGGTGGCGCAGGCAGACACGCCACGACCCAAAAATGCCTGTTCTGAGGGAAGCCCCAGATAGCGTGCTGAGGCGCCGGTGGCAATGATCAAGGCATCGGCGCTGTAGCGGCCACTGTCGCCCTCGAGCACAAACGGCCGCTGGGTCAGGGTAGCGGTGTGTATGTGGTCAAAAATCACTTCCGTATCAAATGCTTGTGCGTGGTTTAGCATGCGTTGCATCAACTCAGGTCCCTGCAAGTCTGGATAGTCACCCGGCCAGTTTTCCACATCGGTCGTGGTGGTCAGCTGTCCGCCTTGTTGGATCCCTGTGATCAGTGTGGGTTTGAGGTTCGCACGGGCTGCATAGATGGCTGCGGTATAACCAGCCGGACCAGATCCGAGGATGAGTAGTGGGCAATGTTTGGTGTCAGCCATGTATAATTTTCCAATTGGGCGAAGGCGCCATTGATAACCTATAAGGAGTGATTCATGCGCATCGGTATTCCGAGCGAAACCAAAACGCTTGAGGGCCGGGTGGCTTTGGTCCCCTATGCCTGTGGGGACTTAGTCAAAGCAGGCCATGAAGTGGCCATTCAATCGGGCGCCGGCGACAAAAGCGGCTTTGTCGATGCCGATTTTAGCAAGGTTGGTGTCAAGGTGGTGCCCGATGCGCCCGCTTTGTTCGATTTTGCTGAGCTGGTGGTCAAGGTCAAAGAGCCCATTGCTGGGGATTTGGTTCATTTAAAAGCGCACCACCGTCTGTTCTGTTACCTGCACTTGGCGGCTGAGCCGGCGTTAACCCAATCC
>JAGYMV010000039.1 GCA_018400355.1 Wenzhouxiangella sp. | reverse complement strand
CGAGCACCATGGCTGAGTTGGTGAGGAGGACTTGGTCGCCATCTTGTAATGCCACAGGAGAGCCCCCTGGTTCCAAGCCCACGTATTGATCGCCCAAAATCCCAGCGGTCAAGATGGAGGCGGAGGTATCTTCTGGGAGGTCTGAGTACGCATCAGAGATCAGCATGTAAACACGCGCCTCAAAGGTCTGGGGATCGAGCTCAATGCGCTCCACAGCACCAATGGTGACCCCACCCATGCTCACAGCGGCTTTGGGTTTCAGGCCACCTATGTTGGTGAATGTGGCGCTGATTTGATAGCCGCCACCCGACACCACGCCTCGATCAGTGGCTTGCAGAGCCAAAAAGACCAGTGCTGCGATCGCTAAGGCCAGAAAGATTCCAGCCGTCAGTTCAATTTGATTTGATGATTTCATTGACATCCTTTGAACAATTAAAGCATGAATGCTGACAAGACAAAGTCAAGGATCAGCACTGAAATGGCTGTGGCAATGACCGTTTGGGTGGTTGCCAGCGCCACGCCCTCGCTGGTGGCTTTGGCTGACCAGCCAAAGTAGACCGCCAACCAAGCAGCCAAAAACCCAAATCCAACCGACTTTCCTAGGCCATGCAAAAAGTCTCGACCAAATTCCACGGAGTTTTGCATATTGCCCCAGAAACTCACCGGATCGTTGCCCATGACAAAGACAGCAAAGAACACACCGCCGAGCAAGGCCATCATGTTAAAAATCACCACAAGGGCGGGAACAGCAATCAAGCCGGCGATGAGCCTGGGTTGGACGATGCGTTCCATGGGATCAATGGCCATTAGATCGAGGGCATCCAACTGTTCCGTGGCCCGCATCAACCCAATTTCTGCGGTAATCGACGTTCCAGCACGGCCAGCAAATAAAATGGCTGTCAATACAGGGCCCAGTTCTCTAAAAAGAGACAAGGCTAAGACGGTGCTGGCGGCATCGGCTGCACCGAATCTTGTGAGTGTGTCATAGGTCTGCAAGGTCAACACCAAGCCAACAAAAAACCCACAGGTGACAATGATCACCAAAGAACGCGCGCCAGCGTAGTAGATCTGGCGCAAGGTTTCACCAACTTGTAATTTGGTCAAGCGCATTCGGCTGATGGCTTGCCCCAAAAAGAGCACCGCTCGACCCATTTCTCTCAGGCCACTAAGCATGTTGTTCTCCTTGGCCCAAGAGATCATCCGACAGGCTCTTGGCTGGATAATGAAAAGCAACGGGTCCATCGGGTAGCCCCTGCATGAACTGGCGAACCAATGGCTCTTCGCTCTCGGCCAAATCATGCGGTGAGGCCGACGCGATGAGGTGTCCATTGGCAATGATGCAGGCCAAATGCGCCAATTTGGTGACCTCATGCACATCGTGGGTGACCACGATGCTCGTCATCCCAAGCGCCTCATTGACTTGTCGGATCAGTCGAAGCGATATACCCATCGAAATTGGATCCAAGCCAGCGAAGGGCTCGTCATACAACATCAGGCCAGGATCCAGCGCCATCGCGCGGGCCATGGCAATGCGGCGGTTCATGCCCCCAGACAACTCGCGAGGATAGAGCTTGGCAGCCCCCCTGAGCCCAACGGTATGTAGTTTGAGCAACACCACTCGCCGGATTAGGCTCTCGTCCAGATCGGTGTGTTCGCGCAGCGGCAGGGCGATGTTGTCGAACACCGTCAGATCAGTGAATAAGGCCCCATTTTGCAGCAACACACCCACATTTTTGCGGAATTGGTTGAGCGCCTTTGAATTGAGCTCATTGACCACGACGCCATTGACCACCACGCGGCCTTTGTCGGGCTTGAGTTGGCCGGTGATGAGTTTCAGTAGCGTGGTTTTTCCAGCACCACTTGGGCCCATGAGTGCGGTGACCTGGCCTTGAGGGATGGACAAATTGAGTCCGTCTAGAATGGTCCGACCACCCAAGATGAGCGTGAGGTCTTCAAACTCAATGGCGGGCTGGTCTGTTTGGGTGGGCTCGGTCATGGTCACAGGATATACCGACTTAAGTCTTCGTTTTCTGAAAGCTCTTTCAGATGCTCATCCACATAGGTGGCATCGATGGTCAAGGTCTTCTCGCCCAGATCAGGTGCTTGAAATGAAATGTCTTCTAGCAGCCGCTCAAGTAAGGTGTGGAGGCGTCTGGCCCCAATGTTTTCTGTTGCCTCATTCACAGCAAATGCAATCTCGGCAATTCGTGTGATGGCGTCCTCATCAAACTGGATGGTAATGCCTTCGGTCCCAAGAAGGGCCTCATATTGCGTGGTCAAAGAGGCATTGGGCTCGGTCAAAATTCTTTTAAAGTCATCGACTTTTAAGGCTTGTAACTCAACACGGATGGGCAGTCGACCTTGGAGTTCTGGCACCAGGTCGGATGGCTTTGAGACATGAAAGGCACCCGATGCAATAAACAAGATGTGATCGGTGTTGATGGATCCGTATCGGGTGTTGACGGTGCAGCCTTCGACCAGTGGCAACAGATCGCGCTGAACACCTTCTCTCGACACTTCCCCGCTGCTGGCACCCTCTGAGCGCCTGGCCACTTTGTCGATTTCATCGATAAACACAATGCCGTTTTGCTCCGCCATCGTCAAGGCGGTTTGCTTGACCTCTTCTTCATTGATCAGGCGACTGGCTTCTTCTTCAATCAAGACAGGGATGGCATCTTTGATTTTGAGTTTGCGTTTTTGTTTTTTTTGTCCAGACAGGCTCGAAAACATTTGCTGGAGTTGCCCGGTCATTTCTTCCATGCCCGGTGGTGCCATGATCTCAACACCCAGATTCATTTTGAGATCCAGCTCAATTTCTTTGTCATTGAAGTCACCATTGAGTAGCCGCTCCAACAACTTCCGCCGAGTCTCATCGCTTCGGTCATTCGTTTCTTCGGGCGCATTGGCAAAGCCGCTGCTTTGGCGTTTGGGCAACATGATTTCAACGATGCGCTCAATGGCGGCATCTTCTGCTTTGGCTCGGACGCCCGCCATGGCCTCTTCTTTGGCCATTTTGACGGAGGTCTCCACCAAATCTCGAATGATGGACTCCACGTCTTTGCCAACATAGCCCACCTCGGTGAATTTGGTGGCCTCTACTTTGATAAACGGGGATTGAGCGAGCGCTGCCAAGCGACGAGCGATCTCTGTCTTGCCAACCCCAGTTGGACCAATCATTAAGATATTTTTGGGTGTGATCTCACTTTGTAGCTCATCGCCCACCTGCATGCGCCGCCAACGATTTCGCAGGGCAACAGCGACCGCTCGCTTTGCGCTGTCTTGTCCAACAATGTGTTGATCAAGGGCTTGAACAATCTCTTTGGGGGTTAGGTTGGACATAGACTCAATCGATTTCCAGGGTTTCAATGGTGAAATTGTGGTTGGTGTAGATGCAGATGTCTGCTGCAGTAGACAAAGCTTGCTCGCAAATGGTTCTGGCATCGAGCTCGGTGTGGTTCAACAACGCACTCGCCGCTGCTTGTGCGTAGGGCCCACCCGATCCAATGGCAATCAGGCTATTTTCTGGTTCGATGACATCGCCGTTGCCCGAGATGATCAACGAAGCGGTTTTATCGGCGACCACCAACAAAGCTTCGAGTCGTCGCAATAGGCGGTCGGTGCGCCAGTCCTTGGCCAATTCCACCGCGGCACGCGTGAGGTGACCGGAGTGCATTTCGAGTTTGGTTTCAAAGCGTTCGAATAACGTAAATGCATCGGCAGTGGCGCCTGCAAAGCCACCCATGACCTGGTTGTGATAAAGCTTTCTGACCTTGCGGGCATGCGCTTTCATGACGGTGTCGCCGAAAGTCACCTGCCCATCACCGGCGACCACAACTTGGTTACCGCGTCTGACAGAAACAATGGTGGTGCCGTGAAACTGTTCCATGTGTTTGCCTTTAAAACCCTTCGATGGTGTGTGTTGCCTTGCCGTGCCGACCACAAAGCCCGAGCGATACGCTCAATATGGGGCCAGTCAACGGCTGATGCAACCATGATTCTGATGCAACCGTGATCGGATTTGCATCGCTCAACAGACCAAGTCTTTGTGATGGCCCCCAGTCGCGCCATGCAGGGTGGCTGACTCCAAATCCATGCGTCCCAAACCAGGTGCCCAATTGACCGTTGATGCCCTTCTGGGTTGGGGCGTGGCAAAGCGTTTAAATCAGCGCAGGGGTTGTTTTGCCCACTCGGAGAGCTCGCAGCGCCAATCTGGGTCTATTGTAAGCGTTTTACTTGGGTTTTTTGGCTCGGGGATGGGTTTCATCATAGATCTTGGCCAAATGCTGGTAGTCCAGATGGGTGTAAATTTGAGTGGTGGATAAATTGGCGTGCCCAAGAAGCTCCTGCACCGCTCTTAAATCGCCTGAGGATTGCAAAATGTGGGATGCAAACGAGTGTCTTAATTGGTGCGGGTGCACACGTTGGTCAAGCCCTTGGTGCTGAGACCAATAAGCCACCCGTTTTTGGAGGGCACGGACGCTCAATTGTCGACCCGCTGGGTTGGTGAATAAATGCTCTGTGCCCACGGGTTGGTGTTTGCGCCAGTCACCCAATGCAGCGAGTGCATGGCGTCCAACGGGCACCAAGCGCTCTTTTTGGCCTTTCCCCAAGACTTTCACCAGTCCCTCGGCCACATCCAAATCGCGCCATGCCAAAGCCCTCAGTTCACTCACACGCAGCCCACTGGCATAAAACAGCTCCAGCATGGCCCGATCACGCACAGCAATGGGTGTGTCGGTGGGGATATTCAATAGTGCCAACACTTGGTCAATGTCCAAAGTCTCGGGCAATTTGCGTTTGACTTTGGGCGCTTTCACGCCTTCTGTGGGGTCGGCTTTGAGTGCCCCTTGTTGACGCAGGGTCTTAAAAAATCGACGAATCCCAGAGAGGCGCCGCTGGATGGAGCGGGGGCTCAAGCCACGGCGATGTTCGGAGGCCGCAAAGCCTCGGATCGCATGCGTGTCAATTTGTTGGATGTGGGCAATGTTTTGCTTATCGCACCATTGCGCCAACGCCTTGAGGTCTCTTTCATAAGCCTGCTGGGTTGCTGGCCCAAGCGCATTCTCTTGGGCTAAGCGTTCTAAGAATTGGGTGATGGCTTGATGAAGGGTGAGCTCGCTCAAACTGAATGCTCTTCGCTTATAAGTCGTCGGCGATTTGGGCCAGACGGTGGCAAATGGTATTGGCGAGTAACTCAAGAAACACGGTGCCCATGTCGGGCTGAAACTTCGCTTCATCTTCAGAGCCAATGGCCAGCCATCCACCGGTCTCTAGAGCAACCACCGCAGCCGATTGAATCTTTGCTTGGGATGTTGGAAATAGTTGGTTGAGCTTCGATTGAGTGAAGCGCCCGCATTGAGCGTGCTGGGGTGGATGGCCATCCAGCCAATTAAGGGCTTGTGTATCAAGCGCCACCATGTCTTTATGCCCAGTCAGATCAGGGGGCATGGCCTCAAGATGCAGGCACACCGCATCGGCACCAAACTCTTCTTGGAGGCGATGTTTAAATTGTCGAACAAACTCATCAAAAGAAGGGGTGCATGCCCACTCCAAGCTCACGCTGTGTAGTCGCCGCATCAATTGCTCATTGGTTTGAGCGATCGAGAGCAAAGACTCGAGCTGGGTTTGCAGTTTGGCATTTTCTTTTCTCAAACGCCGGATCTGAAAGTCTGCCAAGGAGGTTGCGCCATCATCCCGAATCCCACGCTCGGGGTTTTCGATCACCGCCCGCAGTTCAGGCATGTTCTGCCATGCATCGGGGTGGGCTTTGAACCAAGAGAGGATGTCTTGCTCAGTTAAATCTGTTTCAGGTTTGTTCATGGTTTTGGGTTATACGTTCCACATCAATCAGGGGATATTAAAGCGCCAAGTGGCCTTGGTCGATCCAGTCAACCGTGCCGGCCAATTCAATCGCATTGTCTGAATCAGGTGTGGCTTGCCAATGTATCACAAGCGGGCCACCGGGCTGATGGACGGTGCTGCTGGTGGTATTGAGGCCCAAGGTGGTCAGTGCGGCCATGGTCGCGCAAGCGCCACTGCCACAGGCCAATGTGGGACCCACACCGCGCTCATAAACGCGCAAAAACACACCCGATTCGCTGACATGAGCGAGACTCACATTGATGCCGCCGGGGAAGTCTGGGTGGGTTTGAAGCCTCCCGCCCACTTCGAGACAGTCTTTTTCGCTGGGGATCTCCGGCCAAACCAAGATCAGGTGTGGATTGCCCATGGAGAGCCGAACCACATGAGTCGCTGGCGCCAACGGCGCGGCCGGCCAGGTTTTAATGTCAACGGGTCCAGGAAGTGAGACAGACACCATGGCTTGTTTGTCTGTATCCAATAAATGTGCTTTTTGAATGCGCACCCGACCAGCCGGCGGGTGTAGCGTGAGCTGGTGGATCTCCAGACTGGGGTGGCGGTGCATGAGGTGAAAGGCCAAGGCGCGCATGCCATTGCCGCATTGTTCGGCTTTGGAGCCATCGGCATTGTAGATGCTCACATCGAAGGCTTTGGGTGAGGCCGTGGGGTGCAGTAACAGCAATTGATCAAAGCCCACACCAGACGAGCGATCCGCCCATTGGGGGATGTTTCTTAGGTCATCCTCGCTGCTCAAGTCTTGGTCATCAACGACCACAAAATCGTTGCCCTGAGCACTGAACTTGATATACGGGATGGCTGAGGGCTTTTGGCTCGGCTTGTTTGAAGACCAAGTGATGGTGGCGGGTTTTGACCGCTACTACCAAATCGCAAAGTGCTTCCGCGA
>JAGYMV010000038.1 GCA_018400355.1 Wenzhouxiangella sp. | reverse complement strand
CCAACTGCAAAGCACGTTCGGCTGTCACAGCACCGATCCCCACCGTTCTTTGTTTCCAAATGCGGTTGTCGGTCAACAAAGTCTCGTAGTCATCAACCTTGTGATAAAAATCGTCACTGAATTGCTCTAAGAAATCGAGCAATGAGCCGCCACGCCAGCGGTTCATTCTTTCTAAGTCTTTGCCTTTCCGCCACTGGCTCTCGGCCACTTTGGGCATGTGGTCTGGCAGATCCCGATAGACACCGCCTGGGCGGTAATAGGTGGCGTGCATGCGCGCGCCTGAGACCGCCTCGTAGCAGTCCATCAGATTCTCACGCTCTCTAAAGGCATACAAAAAGACCGACATGGCGCCCAGATCGAGTGCATTCGAACCCAACCACATCAGGTGGTTCAAGATACGGGTGACTTCGTCAAAGAGTGTTCGGATGTACTGGGCTCGTTCTGGCGCCTCAATCCCCATGAGTTGCTCGATGGCCATGACATAGGCGTGCTCATTGCACATCATCGAGACATAGTCGAGGCGGTCCATGTAACCGATCGATTGATTGTAGGGCTTTGATTCAGCGAGCTTTTCTGTCGCCCGGTGCAATAGGCCAACGTGTGGGTCGGCGCGTTCAACCACCTCACCATTGAGCTCTAGAATCAAACGAAGCACACCATGGGCCGCGGGGTGTTGCGGACCGAAGTTCATCGTGAAGTTGCGAATCTCACTCATGCCTCTGCCCGTCCTTCTTTGCCCGACTTGCCTTCTAACTTTTCATCCACATAACGAGAGTCATGTCGGATCACGCGCGGCACCAGAACCCTTGGCTCAATCTCGACCGGCTCATAGACCACGCGGCCTTTTTGTTCGTCATAGCGCACGGTGACGTTGCCAATCAGTGGGAAATCCTTTCTAAACGGATGGCCAATAAAGCCATAGTCGGTCAGAATGCGGCGCAAGTCAGGGTGCCCTTCGAATATGATCCCGAACAGATCAAACACCTCACGCTCATACCAGTTGGCTGAGTTCCACACATCAATCAAAGAGGGAATGACTGGCATGGCCTCATTGGGCGCGAAACACTTCAAGCGAAGACGTCGATTGTGCTTCAAGCTCAGCAAGTGCACCACGACAGCAAAGCGGTTTTCCACGACCTCTGCTTCGGGGCGATCGGCCCACGCAAAGCGCCCAGGTCCTAGTGCATCGACACCTCTAGAAAACCCCTCGCCTGTGGCTTCAGCGGTCTCCCATTCGTCGTCGCCATAGCCCAGATAATCCACAGCACTCAAATCAATGAGCTGCTCGAAACACAAGCTGGGTTCATCTTTGAGTTGCCAGGCCACTTCAAGCCAGCGCTCGGGCGAGACCACGGCAGTCAATTGACCACGATGCTCGCTGTAGCTCTCAATTTTTTCACCGAAGACATGGTCTAGGTGCTCAACGAGCATTTGGGTATTGGCAGAAAAAGAACTCATGAGCGTGCGATGGTGTTGGTTCGGCGAATTTTCTTTTGTAACTGCAAGATGCCATACACCAGTGCCTCGGCGGTCGGTGGGCAACCTGGCACATAAATATCGACCGGTACGATGCGGTCACAGCCTCGGGTCACGGCATAAGAGTAGTGATAGTAGCCACCACCATTGGCGCAAGACCCCATTGAAATGACCCATTTGGGATCCGGCATCTGGTCGTAGACCTTTCTCAAAGCCGGCGCCATTTTATTAACCAATGTGCCGGCAACGATCATCACATCCGACTGCCTAGGGCTGGGGCGAAAAACCATGCCAAACCGATCAATGTCGTAGCGGGAGGCGGCAGAGTGCATCATCTCGACAGCGCAACACGCCAGACCAAAGGTCATGGGCCACATGCTGCCGGTCCGCGCCCAGTTGATCAGTGCATCGGCACTGGTGGTCACAAATCCCTTTTCTAGCAAGGGATTGTCGCCATTGGGCCGAAGGATGTCGTCAACCTCACCTTCGACCATGGGGTTATGCAACAACGTGCTTATTCCCACTCCAACGCTCCCTTTTTCCATTCGTAGATAAAGCCAATGACCAGAATCAAGAGGAAAATACCCATGGCCACCAAGCCTGTCATGCCGATGGTGTCAAGGGCGACTGCCCATGGAAACAAAAAGGCAATTTCTAAATCAAAGATGATGAACAAAATGGCAATGAGGTAGAAGCGCACATCGAACTTCATGCGGGAGTCTTCGAAAGCCTCGAAGCCACACTCATAAGCTGAGTTCTTCTCGTCGGAGGGATTGCGCGGCCCTAAAATACCACCCGCTGCCAACAGCACCAGGCCCATTCCAATGCCCACACCCAAAAAAACCAGTATCGGAAAATAATCCGTTAGCATCGTTGTCTTTTAAACTCTCTACAAGCCGCAAGCGGCTCTTTTTAAGTTAATTTAAGTTGGTGCCGAAGGCCGGACTCGAACCGGCACGGCTTTCGCCACTGCCCCCTCAAGACAGCGTGTCTACCAATTCCACCACTTCGGCTAATGCGTTTCTTATTTTAAGGTGACCCTTGTTGGTTCGGATCTGGCTCTGGATCAGGCCGTGCTTCTTCTTCAGGCTCAGGGGTTGTGACTTCTGCGTCATCCCCTGACGCCTCGTCCGATGGGGGCGTCAAAAAGGTCTCATCTGCGCTGTCTTGCTCGCCGTCATCGCTCAATTCGTCACTCGGGATCACCAACTGGGGCGTTTCAATCAAACGCTCGGCCACACCCAGATCATCGGGACTGGCACCCGACCCACCTGTTCGGGCCAATAAAATGGCCATCGACAAGCTGATCAGAAAGAATGCCACGCCCACCCAACCGGTGAGCTTGCCCAAAAAGCTCGCTGAGCCCTTTGATCCGAAGACCGTTCCGGAAGCGCCTGCGCCAAAAGCCGCGCCCATAGTGGCTCCAGGGCCACGCTGCACCAACACAACGGCAATCAGCCCGATCGCCAACAAAATATGAATCACAATTAATGCGGTATACAGCATGTCCTAGGTCACTCGCTTCGATTCTTTACCAAATCGTTGTCTGGTCAATTAACTGGTCCATTGGCTTGCCGTTGCAAGCCAGCTTGCGCCTGATTTAACGTGCCGCTTGGCAGATCCCCAGAAAGGATGACGCCTCGAGCGATGCACCGCCAATCAGGCCGCCATCGATGTCTTCACAGCTCAGGATTTCTTGGGCATTGTCTGGCTTGACGCTGCCACCGTAGATCACCCTAACCTGACCGCCTATTGTATCACTGTTGTCTCGAATTCGTGCTCGAATTGATGCATGAACGCTTTGTGCCTGATCGGGTGTGGCTGTTTGTCCCGTCCCAATGGCCCAAACCGGTTCGTAGGCGATCACCGCCCGCTCAAAGCTCTCAATACCAGCCGCCCGGATCACTGCATCGAGTTGCCCCAATACCACCTCATCGGTTTGACCCGCCTCGCGCTCGGCCAAGGTTTCTCCCAAACACACAATCGGAATGAGACCCGCGCGTTGTGCGGCCATGAACTTGGCTGCCACCACCTCATTGCTCTCGTGATGATCGGCCCGACGCTCTGAATGGCCGACCAGCACGTAGTGGCAACCCAAATCCACCAACATGGCCCCACTGACCTCGCCGGTGTGTGCGCCTTGGTCATGCACACTGAGATCTTGGGCACCCAGCTTGAAATGGCTCTCGCTTGGGCTCATGGCACCCCCAACCAGTGATAAATAGGGGTAAGGCGGGATTAAGACCACTTCTGCATCCAGTGACGTGATGCCCTGTGCCACGGCCTCAGTCAATGTTTGAGCCATGCCGGCGCTGCCGTTCATTTTCCAATTGCCAGCAATGATGGGGGTTCTTGTCTGTTGACTCATCCGATTGGTTTCGCTTTTGATGGGGTTGCAAGGTAGGATAAGAACTTCGCGCAGCCAACACAAGGTGTCTGACATGAACCAACAACCCATCGCATTGATCACAGGCGCCTCAGCCGGCATTGGCGCCGAGTTTGCGCGCCAATTGGCCGCCGCGGGCCATCACATTGCACTGACCGCCCGCCGACGCGAGCGTTTGGATGAACTCGCTTCCACCCTAAAACAAGACCATGGCATCGAGTGCTTGGTCATTCCAGCCGATTTGGCAGACCCCAAGGCACCGGAAATGATTGTTGAAACGATCGAAGAGGCCGGCTTTCGGGTGAGCGTGCTCATCAACAATGCAGGCTTTGCGGTCGGTGGATTCTACACAGCCGCCAGCTGGGCCGATCAGGCTCGATTCATGCAAGTGATGGTCACGGCCGTGGCTGAGCTGACCCATCGAGTATTGCCGGGCATGCTGGCGGCCAATCAAGGGCAAATTGTGAATGTGGCCTCGGTTGCAGGCATTGTGGCAGGCTCATCAGGCCATACCCTATACGCGGCCTCCAAAGCTTTCTTAATCAAATTTTCTGAATCTTTGGCCATGGAAAATCACCACACAGGCATCACGGTTCAAGCACTTTGCCCGGGATTCACCCTATCGGAATTTCACGATGTGATTGGCAATCGGCACCTGGTCTCGCAAATGCCTGACTACATGTGGATGAAAGCCGATGAGGTGGTGGCCATCAGCCTGTCTGCCCTCGATAACCCCAACGCACCGGTGATGCTGGTGCCCGGGCGGGTCAATCGGTTCTTGGCGTTTTTGTCTCGCAAACTCCCCTACCGCTGGGCCTATGCGCTGGTCAGGAAGCGAAGCGGTGATTTTCGTCTGCAGGAACCGGCTCACTGAGTGCCCCCTTTTCACGGGTTCTTGGCAGTCGCTGAGTTTTAATCCCATCAAATATTGAATTTAAGGAGAACACACAATGAAAACTCTCATCAAAACAGCCCTTTGTGGCGCGTGTTTCCTGATTGGCCTCAGCGCGGTTCAAGCGCAAGACGATCATGCACAAACCCCAACCACTGAGCACTATGTGATCGACACCTCAGGGGCCCACGCCTTTGTCCAATTCAAGATCAAACACTTGGGTTTTTCGTGGCTCTATGGCCGCTTCAATGAATTTGAAGGCACTTTCAGCTTCGACCCTGAGAATCCATCGGCCTCCAACGTTGAAGTCACCATCGATACTGCCAGCATTGATTCGAATCACGACCGACGCGATGAGCACCTCAGAAACGATGACTTCTTGAACGTTGAGACTTATCCAGAGGCCCGCTTTGTCAGCACCAGTTTTGAGCACATTGAAGGTGATCGATACACCATGACGGGCGATTTCACCTTTATGGGTGTGACCAAAAGCCTCAACTTTGATGTCGAACAGATCGGTGCAGGCGTTGATCCGTGGGGCAATGAGCGCCGTGGATTTCATGGCACCACGCGTTTTGCTTTGGCCGATTTTGGGATCGACTATAACCTCGGGCCCGACGCACGCGAGGTTGAGATCATCTTGGATGTGGAAGGGATCCGACAAGACCCTGAGGCTTGAGACGTTTCGTCTCATCCCTCATTCATCACCCAAAACCTGAAAGCCATCACCCCCTAGGTGGTGGCTTAAGGGTGTTGACTTAGGGGGATTGACTCGGTGGTGGCGCAGCTGCTGATGGCTCAAGTGGTGGCTGCTCAATGTCACGATCACTGCCCTCCATCTGGCCATCGTCCATGGTCTCATCACCTTCCCCATTGTCTGGGGCAGAATCAAGATCGGTGTCGGGTGCGATGCGCGCATCCACCAGTTCAATTAAGGGTTCAGACCAAGGTCCGGTGATGGAGTAACGCGCCTCACTGACGCCTTTGAGAGGCCGATCGAACAACGACTGCAACAACAAACCGGCCGCCGCGCCGACAGGCCCGCCAGCCAACCCACCAATGACCGGCAAAGTGGACCCCAGGCCGGGTTCGACAAGAACAGATTGATCATATGATCTGGCAATCATATCGGTGGTGCCGGTCAAGGTAATGACCGCCGCGGGCGAGGCAATCTTGATGCCCTCGGTCGTGGCTTGCCCATCGCGCATCTCAAATCGCCCCTCGATGCCATCAAACTGAAACCCTGAAGAAAAGACGTCCCTAAAATCCAACATCAACCGTCGCGGCAACGCACTGAAACTGACCAGTCCCAGCAAACGCCCGGCACCGGCTGATGCTTGCGGAATGTTGCCCCCTCTCAAAATGAAATCAAGCCCACCCTCGAGTCGAAACAGACTAAAGTCCAGCGGCGTACCGGGCCAATTGAGATCAAAGTCCAAGGTGGCCTGACGCGCCTGCAGACCCGCTTGATAGCCTGTGGCACGAATCAGCTTGTTGAAATTGCCGCTACTGAGTCGCCCTGTCATCACAGACTCAGGCGTCCCATCTGCGATATTCACCCAGCGGCCTCTGGCCTGCAACCTCAAATCGGGGCCATCAATATCAATCAGCTCGATTTCCAAACCTTCATTGGCCAAATGGGTTTCCACCCGTGTCGCCCCCAACGCCAAGTCACCCCAAAACAACGACTCGACCAACAGCGTCAATGGCGTGGCTTCACGGGGATCTGACAGATTGGGGGGGGCGACCGGGGCATCTTCGGTCTGGGCTTCACTGGTCAATAAATACAAATGTTCCAAATCGACCAGAACAGCTTGCCGACTCTGCGCCCGCGCTGGCAAAGACACCTCTCCTTGAATGCGCTCGCCAGTGACATCAAACACCCAGCGCTCATCAGTCAACTCTAAGGCCACATTGGCCCATCCAGGCACCACACCCGGAAGCGACAGGCGCTCGATGGCGACATCCACCCACACCCGATCCGCGAATGTCTGACTCACCCATTGCTCAAGCGAAGATGCGGATG
>JAGYMV010000037.1 GCA_018400355.1 Wenzhouxiangella sp. | reverse complement strand
TGATTTTCCAACACGGCATCACTGGCAACCGCACCCAGTCACTGGCGCTGGCCGATACGATGGCGTCATTGGGTTATGCGGTGATCTCAATCGATAAGCCATTGCACGGAATCACCGATTGTTATGCGGTGATCTCAATCGATAAGCCATTGCACGGAATCACCGATCCAACCAATCCGTTTTATATCGGTAACACGCCATTTGCCTCTTTGGGCAATGAGCGGACCTTTAACATGGATCTGCAAAACAACGAAACGGGCGCTTCAGGGCCCGATGGCGTGATCGACAGCAGTGGCGCTTGGTACATCAACCTTGGCAGCCTGCTAACAGCTCGAGATAATCTGCGTCAGTCACAAGCCGATTTGTCTGTGTTGGCGCTCAATGTTCCAGAGATGGATGTGGATGGTGATGAGATCCCCGATTTTGATGGCTCGAACATCAACTTCGTTGGTATATCTCTAGGTGCGATGAACGGCACACCATTCTTGGCCGTTGAGCCCACCGTGACCAACGGCGTGTTGTCTGTTCCTGGTGGTGGCATTGCTCAGCTTCTATCGGGCTCTGAGACTTTCGGGTCGGTCGTTCGAAATGGTCTGGCAGCAGCAGGGGTTGAGCCCGATTCGGCTGACTATGAGCAGTTCTTGTTGGTTGCTCAAACGGTGCTGGACTCTGCCGATCCAATCAACTGGGGCGCATTGACGGCTGAGACAAACAGCGTCTTGTTGCAACAAGTGGCGGGTGACTCGGTGGTGCCAAACGCAGTGGCGAGTGCGCCATTGTCAGGCACAGAGCCTTTGATTCGAATTATGGGCCTAGAGGCCATCACAGAAACAACGGCCGACCCAATGGGTATTCGTGGGGCGGTGAGAATGATCCAAGGCGGGCATGGCTCCTTGCTGGATCCTTCAGCAGGTCCAACGGTCACGGCAGAAATGCAAGGCCAAGCGGCCAGCATGATTGCCAGTGGTGGTGCTTCGGTTGTGATCGGTGATGACTCGCTCATCAAGACTGACTGACAGGGAGAATAGAACATGAAACGGCTTAAACTAAACAATGCTCGGCAAGCCCAGATCTTGCGTCCCTGCCTGTTGGCTGGTGCGATTGCGATGGCGGTGTCGACTCAAAACGTTCAAGCGGCAGACTTCAGCCGTGGCGATGTATCCATCAACCTAGACACCACCATCAGTTACGGTGTGGGGATGCGGGTTGGTCGTCTGGATGATGACTTGATCGGCAAGTGGCGTTTCAACCCAACGGTTGCCGCGCTGCCCGTATCAGAGCAGATCGCTTCACCTGGTCGTTATTCGACCAACTCGGATGATGGCAACACCAACTTTGATCGAGGCGATTTGATTTTCAATGCCGCTCGGATCACATCCGAGCTTGAAGTGCGCTACGAGCGTTATGGCGCATTTGTTCGTGGCAACTATTTTTATGATTTCACTCTAAACAAGAAAGACTGGTTGTCGAATGCAGCCAAAGACAAAGCCGGTGAGCGTGGACGCTTGCTGGATGCTTATGTCTTCGGTGACTTTGATGTTTCTGGCGATCGACTGCTGTCGCTTCGTTTGGGGCGTCAGGTGGTCAGCTGGGGTGAGTCCACCTTCATTCCTGGCGGCATCAACTCCATCAACCCAGCCGATATCACAGCGCTTAGAACCGCTGGTGCGGAACTGCGTGATGGCTTCATCCCGCAGAACATGTTGTGGGGCAGCATCGACCTGACGCCCAACATGTCGCTGGAAAGTGTGGTGTTGTTTGAGTGGGATCCAATTGAAGCAGAGCCCGTTGGCACCTTTTTCTCAACCAACGACTTTGGCACCGCTGGTGGTCAATATGCGATGTTGAGCTTTGGTACCGTGCCACAGCCTGTGCGCAATCCAGATTTGTATGCACCGGTCTGTGGTGGCGGCGACTTTGGCGCCAGTGACATTGGTCTGCCACCGCAACTGGTTGCTTTGGGTTGTAGTGCGGCTTTCCCAAGAGCAAAAGACAACAAGCCCAAAGACACTGGACAATTTGGTGTGGCGCTTCGTTATTTTGCCTCCCAACTCAATGACACCGAATTTGGTGCTTACTACTTCCGATATCACAGCCGCTTGCCCGTCTTGTCTGGTCGTGCAGTCACCAATTCAGCGGCCTCTTCGGGTCGTGTGATTGTGGAATACCCAGAAGGGATTAACTTGTATGGCCTGAGCTTTAACACCACCTTGGGTGGCTGGTCAGTGGGCGGTGAAGTGAGTTACCGTGACAACCTACCCATCCAAATTGATGATGTGGAGTTGTTGTTTGCTGGTTTGTCACCATTGAATGCGGCCATCCCTGACGAATACTCGCGCTTCAACAGCCAATTGGGTTCTTATGCGCCAGGTCAGTTTATCCAAGGCTACGAGCGCCAAGAGATGTCACAGGCGCAAGTGACCTTCACCAAACTGCTGGGCCCAAACAATTGGGTGAATGCCGATCAGGTCGCCATGGTGGCTGAAGTGGGTGCCACCCATTTCTGGAACTTGCCGCCACACAGCGAACTTCGCTTTGAGGGGCCAGGTACCGATACAGGTGGCGGCCCTGACAGCTTCACGGGTGCGGGCAGAAACCCGGTGACCACTACCAGCGGCTTTGCCACAGACTTTAGCTGGGGTTATCGCATGGTGGTTGCACCAACATTTAACTCAGTCGCGGGCACACCGTTTAATGTGACACCACGCATTGCTTTCAACCATGATGTCTCAGGGGTCTCGCCAGGACCTGGTGGCAACTTCATTGAAGGTCGTAAGCAGGTGACATTGGGTGTGACAATCGATTATTTGTCGCAATGGAGAGCTGGGCTTGACTACACCAATTTCTTTGGCGGTGGTGCAAACAACCTGCTCAGTGACCGAGACTTTATCTCGGCATCCATCAGCTACTCATTCTAATGCGGAGGTCTTTTGTTATGAATGATTTATCTAAGCTAAGAAATAAGGTCTTCGCCTCGGTTGCGTTGGGGCTGTTCGTCACGGGCTTGTCGGTCGGTGCTGTCGCGCAAGATGGCGCGGTGCCTGCAGAAGAAGGTGACTACATCATCCCCAGAACGGCAGAGAACATCGCCAGACTGGGCGAGGACCTCACCCCCATGGGCTCGATCCGTGCGGGCAATGAAGATGGCACCATCCCTGCTTGGGATGGTGGTTTGTCACGAGCCGATTGGCCGGCTGGCTATGAGCCTGGCATGCGTCATCCGAACCCATTTGCCGATGATGAGCCTTTGTTTGTGATCACCGGTGAGAATTACATGGACTATTCAGACCATCTCTCCGTGGGCCAAATGGCAACTTTCGAGCGTTACCCAGACACCTACTTCATGCGCGTTTACCCAACCCGCAGAAGTACTTCTTTCCCTGAGCGGACGTATGAGAAGACCATTGAAAACGCAAGCACAGCGCGGTTGGTCTCCAATGGTGAAGGTGTGGAAGCTGCGGCCGAAGGCTTCCCATTCCCACTGCCTCAAAATGCCTATGAGCTGATTTGGAACCACAAGCTGAAATACAAAGGCACGGGCGGGGTTCGTTACAACAACCAAGTGGCACCCACTGCCAATGGCGACTTCCAGTTGGTCAAGCTCCGTGAAGAGCTATTGGGCCTTTACTACGAAGAGGGCGTCGACGTCGAAGACACCGGTAACATCTTGCTGTACTTCTTCCAAGAGGTGGAATCACCAGCTCGTTTGGCCGGAAACATCCTGCTGGTTCACGAAACGCTGAATCAAATGGAGCAACCCCGCCAGGCTTGGATCTATAACCCCGGCCAACGTCGCGTGCGTCGCGCGCCAAACGTCGCCTATGACAACCCAGGTACCGCATCCGATGGCTTGAGAACCAATGACATGACCGACATGTTCAATGGTGCGATGGACCGGTTTGATTGGGACATCGTGGGCAAGCGTGAGATGTATGTGCCATACAACGCCTACGACGCGCACAGTGGTGATATTAGCCCAGAAGACTTGGTTCGCCCCGGGCATTTGAACCCTGAGTACATGCGTTATGAGAAACACCGCGTTTGGGTGATTGAGGCCACGTTGAAAGACGGTACGCGCCACATCAACTCAAGACGGACGTACTATCTGGATGAAGACAGCTATCAGATCGTATTGATTGATCACTACGACTCGCGTGGCCAGTTGTGGCGTGCGTCTGAGTCGCATGCAATCAACTACTATGATGTGCCTACCTACTGGAGCAGCATCGAGACGCACATGGATCTTTTGTCTGGACGCTATGTGGCCACTGGACTTGATAATGACGACCCAGTGAATACCTTCAACCAGGCGCTGTCTCCAAGCGATTACACCCCGCAAGCACTTCGCACTCGGGGTCGTCGTTAAGACGCAATAACCCTTCAAGGCCGGTCTCATTCACTTGGGGCCGGCTTTGATTTATTTAAGAAAGCGGGCTGACTAACTAACGGGTCCTGTTTGCCTCCATTGGATCAAAGACAGTCCCCAGTGTTACTTACTGTCAAAAAGGTTCAGTGCAATGTGTTTTGCTCGGTGTGATTCGATTAAGCATCTTTTAATTCTGGTTGGGTTGCTCGCCTCTGCATTGAGCATGTCCACTGCCACATTCGCCCAAGAAGAAATCCTCCCCAGACCGGCCTATCAGGCCCCCAAAGCACATGAGTCGCTGATTCTTGACCTCATTGAGACCCAAGAGGGTTGGGTGGGTGTCGGTGAGCGTGGTCATGTGTTGCTCTCAACAGATGGTCAACGCTGGACCCAGGCACGGTTTGTGCCCGTGCAAGCAACACTGACGCGCGTGGCAGCTGCCGATGGGCATCTATGGGCTGTGGGTCATGATGCAACCATCATCCACAGCCATGATGGGGGTGACACATGGGATGTGCAGTGGTTCGAGCCCGAGTTAGAGCAGCCTTTTTTAGATGTCCACTTTACAGACCGAATGAATGGCTTGGCCATCGGTGCTTATGGCATCTATTTGGTCACAGACAATGGGGGTGAGGACTGGCAAGAATTAAATATGGCCGATCTGGTCACTTCTGAAGCCATTGATTGGGAAGCCATTGAAGCAGCCGCTTCGGATTCAGATGGCATGGGCTTTGACCGCGGTTGTTATGAGTTTATGGAATGCCACTTAAACGCCTTTCTGGATTTGGGTGACGGTCGCCAGATGATCGCTGCTGAACGGGGATATGGTTTTCGAAGCCAAGATGGCGGCCAAACTTGGGAGAGTTTCCGCTTCACCTATCCAGGCTCGGTGTTTGGATTAATTGCCGTTGATCAGGGCATTTTGGCCTATGGTCTGCAAGGCAAGGTGCAGTTGAGCACGGACTTTGGCAGCACCTGGCAGCTTCTCGATTCCCCCACTCAGTCCACCTTGTTAGACGCCGAACAAGACACCGATGGAACGGTGTTGATGGTGGGCTCAGGCGCGGCTAGGCTTCGTTATGACCCGAGTTCGGGACAGTTTTCTTTGACCGAAGACCGCCTAGGGGATGCCATTTCTGCTGTTGTATTCACCACAGAGGGTTTGGCTGTGTACGCTGGCGAAGGAGGGGTGAGTCATGAATAACACCACCAACCCGATCTCTTTTAGTCGACGTGTCGCTGAGGCGGTATTCAGTGTCCGACCCCTGATTTTGACCTTGTTTGGCTTGGGCACTGTTTTGATGTTGGTCATGATGGCTCAACTTCGAGTGGATTCTGGGTTTTTGAAACAGCTTCCACTTGAGCATGAGTACATGCAGACCTTTATGGAGTACGAGCGTGACTTTGGCGGTGCCAATCGCGTGATGGTGGCACTGGTCGCCGAAGATGGCGAAATGTTTACGCCAGAGTTTTTCTCCGATTTTGAAGAAATCACAGATCGAGTCTTCTTTATTCCTGGCGTTGATCGAGCCAGTGTGCGCTCGATTTTTACGCCCAATGTGCGATTTGTTGAAGTGGTGGCTGACGGCTTTGCCGGCGGCAATGTGATCCCAGCTGACTTTCAACCCAGCAAAGAAATGTTCGAGCGGGTTCGCTCCAATATTGTGAAGTCAGGTGAGGTGGGCCGATTGGTGGCTGAAGACTTCTCTGGTGCCATGGTGTGGGCCAATTTGCTAGAAATCGACCCCTCCACCGAGGAACAACTCGATTATCAAGATGTGGCCGCTCAGCTCGAAGCCATTCGAACCGAGTTTGAGAAGGATGGACACAGCGTGCACATTGTTGGCTTTGCCAAAATCGTGGGTGATATTGCCGATGGTGCGCGTGGCGTTGTGGCCTACTTTGGTGTGGCTTTCCTGATCACCGCCGTTTTGCTGTTTTTGTATTCAGGGTCCTTTTGGCTCACTCTATTGCCCCTTTTGTGCTCTCTGACAGCAGTCATTTGGCAGATGGGACTGTTGAGTTTGATGGGGTTTGGGATCGATCCCATGAATATTTTGACGCCGTTTTTGGTGTTCGCCATCGGTGTGAGTCATGGCGTTCAAATGATCAGTGGGTGGAATTCGGAAAAGCTGTTTGGTGGCCGCAGCGCGGTTGGTGTCGCCCAGTCTGGCGCGGACTTAAATGAGATCCCCATCGTATCGAGTCTGGAAGCGTCTAAGGCCACGTTCGCGCGATTGCTGGCGCCTGGCTCGATTGCGCTGATCAGTGACACGATTGGCTTTTTGACGATCTTGTTGATTAATATCCGCATCATCCAAGAGCTCGCGTTGACGGCGAGTATTGGTGTGGCGGTGATCATTTTCACCAACCTTGTTCTGCTGCCGACTTTGCTGTCCTACATTCGTCTGAAAAATGCAGAGCAAAGCCGTCAACGCCAGTACCAACGTGGGATGAAGACCAGTATTGTCTGGACCATTGTGGCCAGCTTTACCCGTCCGAGAGTGGCTTTGGTGACGGTGATT